>JBKJZK010000031.1:0-2155 GCA_046715215.1 Nitrospiraceae bacterium | reverse complement strand
TCCTATAGTTGGACGAAGAAGACCCTCCAGGCTGCGGGACATGTGGCTCGGGCGCCCCGACGCGGAGTGCATCGCAAGAAGCGACCGCGCAAACCCTTGCCCGGCATGATGCTGCATCAAGACGGCTCCACGCATGAGTGGGTGCCCGGCTGTCAGTGGGATTTGATTGTGACGCTGGATGATGCGACCACCGAGATCTACTCCGCCTTCTTTGTCGAGGAAGAAGGGACGCGGAGTAGCTTCCGCGGCCTGCAGGAGGTCATCAGGACGAAGGGGCTCTTCAGTTCGCTCTATACGGATCGGGGCTCCCACTACTGGCACACCGATGAGGCTGGCGGCACAGGCGACAAGACCCAGCTGACGCAGGTGCATCGCGCCTTGCAGCAACTGGGGATCACGCTGATTCCGGCCTATTCACCGGAAGCGCGGGGCCGGTCGGAGCGGGCCTTCCGGACCCTGCAGGACCGATTGCCCAAAGAACTGTCGCTGGCCGGGATTACGGATATGGCGGCGGCCAACCGGTATCTGACGGAGCGATTCCTCCCACAGTATAACGAGCGGTTTATGGTGGGGGCGACGGAACCGGGCACCGCCTTCATCCCGTGGGTCGGCACGCATCTCCCCGAGATCCTGTGTGTGCAAGCGGAACGAGTGGTGGCCAAAGATAACACCGTGCGGTATCAGGGCCTGAGCCTGCAGATTCCGCAAGATCCGCACCGGTTCCACTATGTAAAGGTCACCGTGCGGGTCCATGAATATCCGGATGGGGCCCTGGCCGTGTTCCATGGGCCTCGGTGTCTGGCGCGCTACCACGCGGATGGCCGGCTGATCGAGACCGGACGCGCCTACCCAGCCCGTACTGGCCTGACCCACGGATCGAACGTCCCGCTGATCGTCGATCCTAGGGCCACGGTGCGCGACAGAATTTCGGCGCGGGGCTGAAATACTCGAAGAGAAGAACCGGACAGATCATGAGCTACATACACCGGACAAGTTAACTTGCTATCTACATTCTTTTTCAAGAGAGTTGACGCCAGAAGGGGCTTGCTGTACGATCAGTGGTACATCGTTGCTGCAGTAGTCCGGCGGCACGGATGTATACACCATAACGGACTTCGCGATCGCATCGCGACCAGGTCCTGCCGGAGTTGACGCCTTCCTGGTTTCTCTCCCCTCGGTTCTCTGAACCAGTCTTAATGCGATCACACTGAAAGGATAAGGCATTGTATACCTCTGTTCACACGAGTTTTGATACCCTTGGTCTGTCTGAACCGCTCTTGCGTGATTTGAGGACAGCGGGATTGCTGGTTCCCACTCCCATTCAAGCTCAGGCCATTCCACCCGCCCTTGAGGGCCGGGACGTCATCGGGTGCGCACAAACCGGTACCGGGAAGACGGCCGCGTTTGTTGTCCCCATGATCGAACGGCTTGCGGTCCTGCCGAAAGGTCAGCCCCAAGCGGTGATTCTTGCACCGACGCGGGAATTGGCACTGCAGATTTTTGGTTCAATCGAAAAGCTCGGTCGAAGCCACAGCATTTCTGCCACGGTCATCGTCGGAGGGAGCGATATGCAGGCGCAGATCAGAGGGTTGCGTCAGCGGCCCGATATCCTGGTTGCCACACCGGGGCGTTTGCTGGACCATATGTGGAACGGGACGGTCAATTTGGCCCCGATTAAAATCCTGGTGCTCGATGAAGCCGACCGTATGCTCGATATGGGATTTGCTCCACAGATTAATCAGATTCTTGACGCGTTACCGTTGGAGCGACAGACGTTACTCTTTTCCGCCACGATTCCGATGGATGTCACCCGCCTGGTTCAAGCGAGTCTGAAGAGGGCCGTTCATGTGATGGTGACGCCTCCCTCGACGACGGCTGAAGGTGTAACCCAGGCGTTGCATCATACGACCTCACAAGAGAAGACAAATCTGTTGGTGTCGTTGTTGGTGGCGGAACGAGGGACCGTCCTCGTATTCGCTCGGACAAAGAATCGGGTTGATCGACTCGGTCAGACGCTTGAACAGGCCGGTCACCGCGTTGCGGTCATCCACGGAGACCGAAGTCTGCCCCAGCGCCTCCGTGCTCTCGACGGATTTAAACGAGGACAGGTCAGAATTCTCGTCGCGACGGATATCGCAGCCCGCGGGATTGACGT
>JBKJZK010000030.1:0-7524 GCA_046715215.1 Nitrospiraceae bacterium | reverse complement strand
CCATAGAGAGCTCCGCTGTCCTTGACGGCGCCTCACCGCGCCAGAAGGGAATGTTGGGTGGCGCGCCATGGGCGTCTTCCACCCGCACCTTGCCCATCTCCACACCCTTGATCCGCCAGGACGTATTGCCCAGCAACATGATGTCGCCGGCCAGACTCTCCACCGCAAAGTCTTCATCGACCGATCCCACGACCGTACCTTCAGGCTCCGCGACCACGGCATAGTTCGCTGTGTCCGGGATGGCCCCGCCAGAGGTGATCGCCGCAAGCCGCGCCCCCCGTCGGCCTTTGATACGGCGATTGATCCGATCGTGATGCAGATAGGCCAGACCTCGCCCGCGATCGGTCGCAATCCCGTCCGCCAACATCCGCAGCACTTGATCGAACTCCGAACGCGCCAACGCCCGATAGGGATCGGCCCGTCGGCAGAGATCGAACAACTCATCTTCCTCCCAGGTCTGCGTCGCTGCTGCTGCCACCAATTGCTGCGCCAAAATATCGAGCGGAGCCGGCGGCACGGCAATGCGATCCAACAGTCCTGTCCGAATGGCACGTATCAGCGCCGCACATTCGAGCAAGTCATCCCTCGTCATCGCAAAGAGACGGCCCTTGGGAATGGCCTTGATCCAGTGACCAGCCCGGCCAACCCGCTGCAGGCAGGTGGCAATCGCACGGGGCGAACCGATCTGACAAACGAGATCCACAGCGCCGATATCGATGCCGAGTTCCAGCGAGGCCGTGGCGACAACCACGCGCGTCTTGCCGCTTTTGAGCCGCTCTTCCGCCGACAAGCGAATCTGGCGCGAGAGGCTGCCATGGTGCGCCGCAACGACATCGGTGCCTAAGTCCCGTAGCCGTTCTTCCAGAGAGTGCGACACTCGTTCGGCGAGGCGCCTCGTATTGACAAAGACTAAGGTCGAGCGATGTTGCCGAACCAATTCGGCGACGCGATCATAGACATCGGCCCAAATCGCGTTCGTGGCCACGGCGCTCAGTTCATCCTTCGGCACTTCCACGGCCAGATCCATCTCACGCTTGTGCCCCACGTCGATGATCTGACAAGGACTCGTGAGGCGTGAGGCGTCAGGCGCGAGGGGTGCGAACAGGGACGTCTGAGCCGGCTGTCGATTTCCTACCAGGAACCGGGCCACGGTTTCGATCGGCCGTTGTGTCGCGGAGAGCCCGATGCGTTGAGGCTTCGTGAGCGTCAACGCTTCCAATCGCTCCAGCGACAGAGCCAGGTGGGCGCCACGTTTATTCGGTGCAACGGCGTGGATTTCATCGACGATGACGGTCCGGACCGTCTGCAGTAGTCGGCGGCTCTTCTCGGCCGTCAATAAAATAAAAAGCGACTCAGGCGTCGTGACCAGGATATGGGGTGGCCGCTTGAGCATCTGCTGGCGCTCCGTCATCGGCGTGTCGCCGGTGCGAACCAGTACACGGAGTTCCGGCATCAAGATCCCGGCAGACAGAGCTGCGGTACCGATTTCAGCCAGCGGCTGCTGGAGGTTTTTCTGTATATCGTTACTGAGCGCTTTCAGCGGCGAGACGTAGAGCACCTGCGTGTGGTCATCGAGTTCACGGGCAAGAGCTTGTGTGAAAAGACGATCGATGCAGGAGAGAAAGGCGGCGAAGGTCTTGCCGGAACCGGTCGGGGCGGCAATCAGAACATCAGCCCCCGACTGAATGGCCGGCCAAGCCTGAACCTGGACATCAGTGGGCTGACCAACCTGCCTGTGAAACCATTCGGCGATGATAGGATGGAATCGAGAGAGGGTCATGGCACGTGATCGTACCACGCCACCAGAGGAAGCTCTACCGGCTAGGGTAGTGCTCGGATATAGATGTGGGAACCGCTTCCCGCGACAAGATTGGTCGCCTGCGATGAAAATGCAACAAAACCGCCGTCGCTGTTCGTCGAGGGCCGATCGCTTGCGGAGTTCCCTGCAAGGGAAACCACACTGTTATCTTTGGAAACCAGACTTGTCGTGCCATTCGCACCTGCAAGGCGATCGTGGCTGTAGACCTGTTGACCGGCCACGGACGGAGCAGGGTTCAGGAGGTTGGTTGCCTGCGAGGCGAAGGTAATTACTTGACCGTTCGAGCTGATTGATGGAACGCTGCTCGCACCATTGCCCTGAACAGGCGATCCGTTGTTGTCATGCGAGACAAGACTGTTAGTCCCATTGACTCCCGTGTTGCGGTCATGGAGATAGATCTGCTGACCGCTCACGCTTGCTACGAGATTCGTCGCGAGGGACATGAAAGCCACAAACCGCCCGTCCCCGCTGATCGACGGCGTACTGCTGTTGCCATTGCCCGCCGTCCCAGCACCGTCGTTGGAGACTAGGCTGGTGGTTCCATTGGCGCCAGCAAGGCGGTCATGGGTATAGATCTGCTGATTGCCTCCGGCGGCACCAAGATTCGTGGATAGTGAGGCAAAAGCCACGAAGCGGCCGTCGGAACTGATGGCCGGTGTGGCACTCACGCCGTTGCCCGGCACTGGAGTCACATTGTTATCTTTTGAAACGAGTGTGGTCTGACCGGTCTGCCGATCGTGGACATAGATCTGGGTACCGCTGACGCCGGTCACCAAGTTCGTCGACGCCGACACGAAGGCCACGAATCGCCCGTCGGCGCTGATCGCGGGAGCACTGCTGACCCCAGTACCGACCACGCCCACGCTGCTTTTCGAGATGACGGTGGTTTGACCGGTCTGACGATCCCGCACATAGATCTGATGGCCGCTGACACCCGTCACCAAATTCGTCGCCAACGACACAAAGGCGACGAGCCATCCGTCACTGTTGATCGAGGGCGCGCTGCTGACACCATTGCCCGCATTCGTCATCGTCGGATTACTGTCGCGAGAAATGAGGCTGGTCTGATTGGTCTGCCAATCGTGCAGATACACTTGCTGGCCGCTGACGCCGGGTACCAAATTCGTAGCGGCCGACACGAAGGCGATCAATGCGCCGGTGTTACTCGCCGATGGCGAGATGCTTCCTCCGTTACCCGCCGCACCATTGCTGTCGACGGAGATACGATCTGTTCGCGGATGCACGGCAAAGAGTACGGAACCGGTTACAATCCTGCCCGTACTGTCAGTCACGTTAAAGACGACGGTTGAATCGCCTGCTGCCGTCGGTGTGCCGGTGACGACACCCGTGCCTGCATTGAGGGACAAGCCGGTCGGCACGACTCCGCCAAACAGCGTCCAGGTAAAGGGAGTCGTTCCGCCTGTGGCCACGATGGTCGAAGTATAGGAGTTTCCGACCACACCGAAATCGGCTGCGGTCGTCGACACAGCAAAGGCTGGGGTGCTGTCCCCGCCGCCGCCACCCCCACTGCTTGGACAGCCTACGAGTCCGAACCCAAGGGCAATGATTGACAACACAAACGCGATGGATCTCATATTGGGGCATTCTCCTACGAATTCCTCTTTGACGCAACAGTTGTGCCATCATACGCGACTGTGAAAAAATGGACTGGCCATACGGATGGGGGTATTGAGTGACGCGACAGGCAACATCACCGCTCGTTGTGCTGGGATCTGGCTACACAGGACGTGTGTTGCACAGAACGGGAACCTTGCAGGGATGGACTGTCCATGCCACCAGCCGGAATCCCCTGAACAATCTCGCAGGTATTCCTACGGAACAGCGACTGAGGTTCGATCTGGAACAGCCCTCGACCTGGTTGAATATTCCTGTAGGCGCCGATCTCATCTGGTGTTTTCCCGCCACACCGCTCGAACAGGTACAGGTCTTCGCACGCTCGCTCGATGCACCGGCTCGACGCATTGTCGTTTTAGGGAGCACGTCCGCCTACGAGGTGTCCGATCATTCCGCCGAATATCCTCCCCCCTGGATTGACGAATCCACCCCGATTGACCTGACCAAGCCTCGTGTGCAGGGCGAGGAATATCTGCGCGAGCACCATGGCGCCATCGTCCTTCGAGTGGCCGGAATCTACGGACCAGGGCGGAACCCGCTGGATTGGATCAGGCAAGGCCGCGTCGGCCCTTCAAGGAAATACGTGAATCTGATCCATGTAGAAGACCTAACGGCGGTCTGCCTTGCCGCACTAGACCGGGGCCAGCCCGGCGAGGCCTATAACGTCACCGATGGCCAATCTCACACCTGGAATGAGATCTGCGCAACTGCGCAGCAGCGATGGGGTGTGGCAACGGCAGCAGTAAAAGAAGACCGCTCATCGGGAAAACGGATCAGCAACGCCAAGCTTCGAGCAGAACTAGGCCACGTTCTAAGAAACCCAGACTTGTACGAAGCTCTAGCATTGATCGAATCAGGGACGGAGTGAGGGCGCAGGCTTGTCAAAACGGTCAACTTTCTTCACCCGCCCAACCCCGGCGCGCCGAGACGCGCCTTGTCCCAGGCAAGGCCGCAGGCGAGTCAAAACCGGAGGCGTAGCCTTTGGAGAGAGCTGAAAGCCAATATTGATATAACACTAGCGTTCGTTTCTCTTTGCAGGATGGTCAAAATGGCTTCCAGCAAGACCCGAGGCGAGAGGGAACCGGAGACGTACCCTCGCGGTACGTTGAGGATTCCGGCGAGCTGAGAACGACGCTGGAAGGCATTTTCACCATCCTGCTATCGGAGAAGGGCCATTACTGCTAAGCACACCAGCAGATTATTGATGGCATGGGCGAGAATGCCGGGCAGGAGGCTTCCAGTCTTTTCGTAGATCCAAGCCCAGAGCACTCCGCTCCAACACACACTCAGTAATCCCACCAATCCATAACCATGGGCGACGCCGAAGATGCCGGCGCTTATCAACGCAGCCGGCATAAAGCAAAACTTGCGGCGGAGAATCGCGAACAGCAATCCGCGAAACGCGAGTTCTTCGAACAACGGCGCAAAGACCACGTATTCGACTAGACTGATGGCCGTCAGGGAGGGCGTGGCCCAGACGAGATCTGCGTCGAACCATTCGGCCCAGTGACTCGTCTGATGGAAAGGCTCCGACAACCGATCCATCACCCACCCGCCCCACAAACCGGCTGCCACCACCGCCAATACCGCAATTACCAGACGGCCGGCACGGGCCCATCCGATTTCCAGCCCAAACCCATCATTGAACGTCATGCCGGACGGGCGGAAGAGATGACGGTAGGCCAAGAGGAGCAGCGGCACATTCGTCAACGGAATGGCCAGCGCCCGGAGCGAGACATTGTCTGGTGGCGCATAAAGCAAAAACAGCGCCGTGAGCATCGCACCAATCGCGCCCCCGCGCAGCAACACTGCCGCGCCGATGCCGCCCGGCCACGGCGGCGGCACACCCGGCTCATGCAGCCGAACGAAACTGGACGGTTCGTTGCGTCTGAACCATAGCAGCACGCACATCACGGTGCCGACGGCCATCACGCCGAGTTCAACGAGCGTCAAACGATGCGACCGGACAAACTGGCGGTCGACGCGCACAGCGGCCTGCTCCTGAATCCTGGCCAGGAGCGCGGAATCGTTGGCACGGTATGCCAGGCGTTCAGCCAGGCGATCGTAAAACCAGCCGGCAGGCAACGCCTCTGCCACCTCTGCTTGCCATAAGACATACCTGTCCGCGTCATGAACCGGTTCTTCGCTATAGGCGGCCATCACCAGATCGGCAAACTGAGGAAGAGGGTCTTCTGCCCTGGCCCAGTCATGCGCGGAGAGGAGCGCCTGCGAGACATGGCCGGCCTCGGCTTGGAGAATTGCCAACTGAAGGGGCACCAACGGGTCTTCAGAGATCTCCGCCAATTCTTGATACCATTCAATCTCGTGCGCTCGTTCAGCCTCGTCGCCGCCGGAGGTCCAGGCAAAGAGCTGCTGTTCCCACTGTGGCGCACGCTTGAGTCCTTCCTGCACATCCATGGTCCGACTGACCATCAGGCTGAGCGCTTGCTCAGGCGACTCGATCCGATCCACCTTGGATGTCGATGCCGACAGCCCTGCAACCGACGCCAGAGCCACCGTGAGAAAGAGCGCGGACAACAGCGTGACCGTAGGCGAGAACCGCTCAGAATAAGCCCCGATCGTCGGCGGCACGTTTGTGGCTCGCCACCAGGACTTAGGCTGCTCCGGCTCATTGACAGAAACAGCGGCTGATTCAATCATCGTTCGAACTATAACATGCTGTTTTTCTTTCTCGAAACCCCTCGGAGTGACTAGGCGACAAAGGAGACTGTTCAGAATACCCGTGGCCGAAGGCGACTGAACTCCGCTATACTCAGAAGCTTTCTTATCAGGCAAGGGGAAAACTACAGTAGGCAAAACGGCAGTTCGATGGTCCGTAGCGAGTGAACTAGGCTGAAGTCAAGGTTGAGCGAAGGTCTGACGTTCTCATCTTAGCCTCAACCTTAGCCTGACCCTCAGCCTTCTCCGTGTTGGCGGGCTTTTCAGCATCCTGCTAGATCTGGAGTGATATGCCAGTTCACAAATTTATCCCCCCACGCCGGCTACTCCTTGGTCCAGGGCCGAGTATGGTGCATCCGCGAGTCCTGCGTGCCATCTCAACTCCTCTGCTCGGCCATTTAGACCCAGCCTTTCTTGCGCTCATGGACGATATCCAAGCCCTGTTGCGCTTCGTCTTTCAGACCAAAAACCGCTTCACCATTGCAGTCTCCGGCACCGGTTCAGCCGGTATGGAGGCTTCGATGGTGAATATCGTTGAGCCGGGCGATGCGGTGATCGTCGGGGTCAATGGCGTATTTGGCACGAGATGGGCCACCATCGTCGAACGCTGCGGCGGTAAAGCGATTCGCGTGGAAGCCCCCTGGGGGCAGATCATAGAGCCAGAGGCCATTGGACTGGCATTGCGCCGATCCGGCCCTGTCAAAGCCGTGGCCATCGTGCATGCCGAAACCTCGACCGGCGCTTGGCAGCCGCTTGAACCGATCGCCCGCCTCTGCCGCGACCATGACACGCTCTTCGTCGTCGATGCCGTGACCTCGCTGGGAGGCGCACCGGTCGAGATCGATCGTTGGGACATCGATGTCTGCTATAGCGCCACGCAGAAATGTTTGAGCTGTCCACCCGGATTGTCTCCCTTCACCCTCAGCGACCGTGCGTTGGCCGCCATCAAAGCCCGGCGCAGCCCCTGCCAGAGTTGGTATTTGGATATGGCCTTGATCGCAGACTACTGGGCTGAAGGCGCCAGGGCCTACCACCACACAGCGCCGATCTCCATGCTCTATGCCCTGCGGGAAGCGTTGCGACTCGTCGAAGAAGAGGGATTGCCCGCCCGCTTCGCTCGCCATCAGCTCAATAGCGAGGCCTTGATCGCGGGCTTGACCGAACTCGGGCTTCCGCCCCTTCCCCCGGCAGGCCAGCGGCTCCCGATGTTGACCTGTGTCACGGTCCCCTCTCATCTTCCTGAAGCGGAGATACGGACGAACCTGCTCTCGACCTATGGCATTGAAATCGGCGGCGGGCTCGGCTCGCTCAAGGGGAAGGTTTGGCGCATCGGCTTGATGGGTGAATCATCGACCGAGGCTCATGTCTTGACCTTACTCAATGCGCTGGAG
>JBKJZK010000029.1:0-4494 GCA_046715215.1 Nitrospiraceae bacterium | reverse complement strand
CTCATAAATCACAACGGCATTCTCCTTCCGATAACTCAGAACTCAGCACTCAGAACTCAAAACTCCACCACCAGGACGCTAAGATTCGCGTCCTGCTGGTGGATGACCACGTCCTCGTGCGCCAGGGACTCAAGGCGTTGCTGGAGAGATATCCCGATGTGTAGGTAATCGGCGAAGCCGGCGACGGCGAAGAGGGCGTCACCCTGGCCGGGCAGCTCGCTCCCAACATGGTCCTCATGGACATCAATATGCCGTGGATGGACGGCGTGGAAGCGACAAAACACATCAAGCAGGAATGGCCCGAGATCCCGGTCATCGCCCTGTCCATGAACAACTCGGCGCAGGCGATGGACCCCATGAAGAAGGCCGGTGCAACTGCATTCGTGTCCAAAGAGGCCGCCGGAGAGCAACTCTACAACGCCATCGTCGCGGCGATGGCGACCCAAGTCCCCGCCGAACACACCAAGCAGGTGCGGTTGTTTTAGACTGTGAAAGGGAAGTCTCCATGAGCCGAGATGACCGACACCTGCGACACCGCCCTGAAGTGACCGAGCGCAAGAAGGGCGAGGCCGCGCCGCGCGAGAGTGAACCGCAGTTACGGCTGCTCATTCAGCACGCACCTGCCGGCATCGCCATGTTCGACCGCCAGATGAGGTACCTTGCGGTGAGCCGTCGATGGTTGGAAGATTTTTTCGTCAGCGAGAGCGATGTCGTGGGCCGTTCGCATTATGACATCTTCCCGGAGACTCCCGACCGCTGGAAAGAGTTGCACCGCCGGGGGCTGCAGGGTGAAACGTTGGGCGAGCGAGCGGACCGTTTCGAACGGGTGGATGGCTCGGTGCAATGGCTTCATTGGCAAATACATCCCTGGCGGACTGAAGACGGCGAGGTGGGAGGTATCGTGATCTTCGCCGAAGAAATTACCGAGCGCAAGCAGGCCGAAGAGGCGTTGCAGGAGAGCGAGGAGCGGTTCCGCACATTGGCCGACAATATGTCGCAGTTCGCGTGGATGGCGGATGCGACAGGCGGGATCTTTTGGTACAACCGACGCTGGTACGAGTATACCGGCACGACGTTCGAAGAGATGCAAGGATGGGGGTGGGAGAAAGTTCATCATCCCGATCATGTCGAGCAAGTTGTGAAAAAATGGCAGCGATCGCATGCCACGGGCGAGCCATGGGAGGATACGTTTCCCCTGCGAGGCAAAGACGGGACGTACCGGTGGTTTCTTTCGCGCGCGATGCCGATCCGGGATGCTGAGGGCAAGGTCATGAGATGGTTCGGCACCAATACCGACGTGACGGAACAGCGTGAGACTGAAGCGGCGCTACGCGAGAGCGAGGACCGCTATCGCGCCACATTTGCCAATGCAGCGGTGGGCATTGCGCATGTCGGGTTAGACGGGCGGTGGCTGGGAGTAAACGATGCGGTCTGTCGTATCACCGGCTATGCGCGTGAAGAATTGCTCATGAAGCCCTTCGCCGATATCACTCATCCCGACGATCTCGAGCCTGAGTGGGCCAACGCGCGGAGGCTGCTTGCCGGTGAGACCGCAACCTATTCAATGGAAAAACGATATATCCGTAAGAAAGGCGGGCTGACCTGGATCCATTTAACCGTGTCCCTGCAACTCGACGAAGTTGGCTCGCCGCAAAATTTCATTTGCATCATCGAAGACATTACCGTGCGCAAGCAGGCGGAATCAGCGTTGCGCGAGAGCGAGGAGCGATTGCGGTCGTTTGCCTGGCAATTGGAACATTTAGTCGAGGAACGGACGCAGGAACTGGTGCAGTCGCAAGACCGGCTGCGGGCGCTCGCGACGGAGCTGAACCTCGCCGAGCAGCGGGAACGCAAGCGGCTGGCCTGCGAACTGCACGATTATCTCGCGCAATTGCTGGTGCTCTGCCGCCTCAATCTCGGACAGGTCCGGCGAGCCGGCCTGCCGCCGAAAGGAGAGGAGACGGTTCGAGAGACCGAAGAGGTCCTGAACCAAGCCTTGAATTACAGCCGCACGTTGATGGCCGAACTGAGTCCGCCCGTCTTGCAGGAACATGGCCTGGCGGCTGGTCTGAAGTGGCTCGGCGAACAGATGCAGTGCCGCGGTTTGACGGTGACGGTGGATGCCGGCGAGGTCTTCGACTTGTCTCTACCCGAAGATAGCGCGGTGTTGTTGTTTCAGTCGGTGCGGGAGTTGCTGATGAACGCGCTGAAGCATGCCGAGTCCAAAGCGGTTGCTGTCCGTTTGGAACAGGGCGAGAGCAGGCTGCGCATCGAAGTGTGCGACGACGGCGTTGGCTTCGATCTTGCTGCTGCTGCTGCTGCTGCGTCAAACACTGCCAGCGCCATGTCCTCCAAGTTCGGACTCTTCAGCATCCGCGAACGGATGACGGCGCTGGGCGGACGGTTCGACTTACAATCGACGCCGGGACAGGGCACAACGGCGACCCTCGTGTTGCCACTGGGCGCCGCCAGTTCTGAGTTAGGAGTTCTGAGTTCTGAGTTAGCCGGAAGTGCAACCAGTCATCAGCGATCCGCCGTCAACTTCGAGTCCGATAACTCAAAACTCAGAACTCAAAACTCAGAACTGCACCAGCGGGACGCGAAGATTCGCGTGTTGCTCGTGGACGACCATGCCATGGTGCGGCAAGGACTGCGGAGTGTGCTGGACAGTTATGCCGACATTGAGGTGGTGGGGGAATCCTGGAACGGCGAAGAGGCGGTAGCTGCTGCAGAAATGCTGCAGCCGGCCGTCGTGCTGATGGACATCAACATGCCAAAGATGAACGGGATCGAGGCGACGGCGCTGATCAAGGCCCGTTCTCCCGGCACGATCGTGATCGGCCTGTCGGTGAATGCCGGAGGCGCCAACGAGCAGGCGATGAAGCAGGCCGGCGCCGCGATGCTCCTCACCAAGGAAGCGGCGGTGGATAAACTCTATCGGGCGATTCAGGACGTACTCAGCGTGCCTCACGGCGGCGGAGCCGCCGTGAGTTCTGAGTTTTCGAAAGACACTGCGGGCCAGCGGGTACCACCAGTTCTGAGTAAAAGTTCTGAGTTCTGAGTGGGGGATGAACTCAGAACTCAACACTCAGAACTCTAAACTGCACCAGCCGAGAGGTCATTGTTATTGCCTTTGCGGCGGATATAGAATCACGGCCCATTCACACAGCATTTATTATGCCATTGCACCGCACAGCAGCCACACCTCGCGCGAAGAGGCGCAGCAAGGGGTCTATGAAGGAGTCTATGTTTGGACGCGACATCATCGTCATCGGCGCCTCGGCGGGTGGCGTGGAGGCGCTTCCGCGATTGATCGGGAGTTTGCCGGCCGACCTGCCGGCCTCGGTGTTCGTCGTGCTGCACGTTCCTGCTCAAGGGAAAGGTCTGCTGCCTGGAATTATCCGCCGGGCCGCTTCCTTATCCGTCGCGCACGGCGTCGACGGGGAAAGAATTCGCCAAGGGCACGTCTATGTGGCCCCGCCCGATTTTCACTTACAGTTGGACGGCACGCGCATCCGGGTGTCTCGCGGACCACGGGAAAATTTCCATCGGCCGGCCATCGATGCGTTATTTCGGACGGCGGCCGAATCCTACGGGCCTCGCGTCGTGGGAGTGTTGCTCACCGGCTATCTGGATGACGGAACGGCTTGTCTGCATGCCGTGAAAAGTAGGGGGGGAACCACCATCGTCCAAGATCCGAAGGACGCGTTGGTACCCGCCATGCCGGTGAGCGTCCTGCGTAATGTAAAAGTGGATCACTGCCTGCCCTTGTCAAAAATAGCCCCGTTGCTGGTTCGATTGGCCACGACGCGCGACATCCCCAAGCGCAAGACAGGAGTATTCCATATGGAAAAACGGTTCATGAGTCCGAAAAAAATGGAAAAGAAATTCGGCCAGCCGACGTCGTTCGTGTGTCCTGAATGCAACGGACCGTTGTGGGAAACAAAAGCCGGACCGTCCCTCCAGTTCCGCTGCCATGTGGGGCATGCCTATTCGCCCGATAGTCTTCTGGCGGATCATGCGGATGGCCTGGAGCGGGCACTGTGGTCCGCCGTCCGGACGTTCGATGAACGAGCCTCCCTGCTGCGCCGGCTCGGAGAGCGGAAGTATCACGCCGAGTCCGTCGGGACACAATGGAGAGCCAGGTCCAAAGAACTTGAGCAGCACGCCGATACGATTCGCAAACTGCTCCAAACCTCTCAACAAGAGTGAAGGCGAGGGTGGGAGTGCTGGAGTTCTGAGTTCTGAGTTCTGAGTCTTAAGAGTCGTAGCACTCAGGACTGACCACGGAGAGTTCATGAAAGCAAAAGATCGCAAGAAGAAACGTTCCGGAAAGAGTCCGCTGAAAGGAAATGTTCGCAAGAAAGCTTCCAAAGACCGTGCGACAAATAAGGGAGCATCCACCATGCCCATCGTGGGCATCGGCGCCTCCGCCGGCGGGCTGGAGGCGTTTACGCAGTTGCTCAAACATCTGCCGCTGGACACCGGCATGGC
>JBKJZK010000028.1:0-1988 GCA_046715215.1 Nitrospiraceae bacterium | reverse complement strand
AACGATTGGTTCATGGCCATGGCCTCGTACAATGCCGGTGAAGAACGAGTTCGTCGGTTATTGAAGGACCAGAATATTACCGACTATTGGAAGATGCACGGGCCACGGGAAACGATGCGCTATGTTCCGAGAATCATCGCCGCCAAGGAAATCTACTCACAGCCGGAGAAGTATTTGGGGCTGAGCAAGAAAGACCTGTATCTGCCGATGGAAACTGAAACGGTCACCGTCAGCGTGAAAGATTCCCAGCGAGCCCTCACCTCGATTGCCGAAGAATTTGGGACCTACTTCTTGGAACTCAAGATGCTGAATCCTGAATTCAAGAAGGACGTGCTCCCACGCGGGACCTATCAGATGAAAGTCCCACGGCAGACTTGTCCTACCCGTTGCTTCAAGCAGGACAAGACTCCCTAGCAGGATGGTGAAAAAGTCCGCCAGCACGGAGAAGGCTAAGGTCAGGCCTAGGTTGAAGCTGAGATGAAGGACATTACGCCTTCGCTCAATCTCAACCTTGTCCCTCACCCACCTCACTCGTGCGGCTTTGCTGGAGCCGTACATCCAGCTCTGTATTCCCCAGTTCAAAATAATTTTTCAACACCCTGGAGCTATCGTAAGCGTGATGCAGATTCCTCCCTCTCCTATCCAGCCACTTCTGAAGAAATTAATCGTTCGAGGACTAGCCGCGGTCGACGCCCGTACGGCAGTCGGTCGCGCCATCTCCAGAAACGGCAAAGAGCTGGTCATTGGCCGGCGTCGGTATGACCTGAGTCGTTATGAACGTGTGGTCGTGGTCGGGGCTGGTAAGGCGACAGCCTCGATGGCCAGGGCGGTAGAACAGCGGCTGGGACCTCGGCTGCAGGGCGGATTCGTCGTGGTAAAGCACGGTCATGGCCTGCCGACGAAACGAATCGTCGTGGCGGAAGCCGGTCACCCAGTTCCCGATCGCCCTGGCCAGCGAGCGGCGGCGAGGCTCTGTGCCATGGTGGCAGAACTAGGTCGACGCGACCTCTTGATCGTGCTCCTGTCGGGCGGTGCATCCAGTTTACTGCCTGCTCCTGTCGCAGGGGTTACGCTAGCCGACAAGCAGCGGACCACACAGGAACTCTTACGATGCGGAGCGAGTATCCGCGAGATCAACACCGTTCGGAAACATCTCTCGCGCATCAAAGGCGGACGCCTCGCCGAGTTGACCGAGGCCACCATTGTAACGCTGATTCTATCCGATGTGTTGGGTGACGACCTCAGCGCCATTGCCTCAGGGCCGACAGTCCCAGACCCCACGACCTATCAAGACGCTGTTGCAATTCTGAAACGCTATCGCATCTGGCGGGCGCTCCCCCAGCGAGTGCGTCAGCATCTCGACCGTGGATGTCAGCGATTCGCCAGTGAGACTCCGAAGCCAGGATCCTCTCTGTTTCGTCGAGTCCATCATCATATCGTCGGGAACAACGCAACGGCCGTCACGGCTGTGACCCGCGCGGCCAGAGAGGCAGGTCTGCGAACCCTCGTGCATATGCCGGCTGTAACCGGAGAGGCCCGTGAGGAGGGAAAGCGGTTTGGTGTCCTGGCGAGGAAGATTGTGCGCGAGGGCAAACCGCTACAGAGGCCCTGTTGTGTGGTGGCCGGTGGGGAAACCACCGTGACTGTCACCGGAAAGGGAACCGGCGGTCGGGCGCAAGAATTCGCAGCCGCCGCCGCTCTGGAGATCGCGGGTCTGGCTAAGGTGTGGGTGGTGGCGATCGGCACCGATGGCACCGACGGTCCGACTGATGCGGCTGGCGCCGTCATCGATGGTAATACTGTGGCGCGCGCGCAGCGCCTCTCGGTCGATCTCAAGGGCGCGTTGAAGCGCCACAACACCTACCCCGCATTGAAGAGGCTCCATCAGCTCATCCTCACCGGTCCCACCGGCACGAACGTGAATGACCTTTACCTCCTCCTCGTGCTCTAGCCCGCATTATTCATGAGCGTTTCTGCTGCGATTGCCG
>JBKJZK010000027.1:0-3961 GCA_046715215.1 Nitrospiraceae bacterium | reverse complement strand
CATCGGCCAGGGTGATCTTGTTGAGCGTCTCCTCCGTTCCATTGACGGGCCAACGGTAGGGGTGTCCGTGGAAGACGAGCTGATTGAACGCCTTCATGGCGATATGGCCCGGGTCGTCGTTGTCGCTCGCCATCTCGCCCAGGAGTTGGGTGCGAATCCGTTCGAACTCCTGCTTATAAAACGCGGGGCGTTGCAGCATGTCCGCGAGCAGCGTAAAGCCGAGGTCGATGTCTTTCTTGAGTACGCGGGCGGAGGCGGTGGTGAAATCCTCTGCAGCTTTGGCTTCCAGAGCCCCGCCGACGAAATCGATTTGCTCCGCCAGTTGTTTTGACGTGCGCGTGGTCGTTCCTTCGTCCAGGAGACTGGCGACGAGGTTCGCGAGTCCCGCTCTGTCGGGAGGATCTTGCGCAGAGCCGGTCTTGATCAGCGCGTGGATCTCAACGATGGGGAGGAAATGTTGCTCAAGGACGAGCACCGTGATGCCGTTTGCAGTCACAAATTTCGTCGGCGCGATCTCTGCCGCCACACTGGGACCGCTGGTCAAGACTAAGGCACAGGTCCCCATCACGAAGGAGAGAATTGCCTGTCGTCGAAGCGTGATGGTCCATCGTCTCGTCGTCGGCAAAATTAGGGCCTCCCCTGTTGCGTGGCGGTGGAAGGCGCTTCTGGTTGTTTGGGAGGCACAGGAATCAAGGTGCCGACGGTCCGATTGTCCTCCGTCAAGTATTGGCGGGCGACACGTTGGACGTCCTTGACTGTGACCGCCCGGATCCGTTCGACAAACTGGTCGATTTTTCCCCACCCAGCACCGACGGATTCAGCCTGTCCGAGCAACATGGCATGCCGGAAGTTGGAATCCTGTTCGAAGACATGGGTGGCTTCGACCTGGTTCTTCGCCCGTTGGAGCTCCGGCTCTGTCGGCGGATCGGCGTGGAGTCGTTTGATTTCTCGATGAAGGGCTTCCTCGACCACCTCCGGCTTCTGGCCTGGGCTCACGAGGGCATAGAAGTAGAAAAGGCCAGGATCAGTCTGTAGCAAGCTGTATTCTGCCCCGACCGCAAGAGACGATTTTTGCTCATACACGAGGCTCTGGTACAGGCGTGAGCTTTTCCCATGCGACAGAATCGAATCCAGAATATCCAGAGCGTACGAATCTTCGCTCGTAAAATTCGGCACGCGATAGCCCATCATGATGAAAGGGACCTGCGCATCTCGTTTGAGCAGGAAGCGGCGTTCACCTTTTTGTTCCGATTCCATGGTGGCCATCGGCCTGGGCTCCGGTCCTCGCGGAATCGGTTCGAACAGCTGTTTGATTGTGGGGAGCAGGCTGTCGGCTTTGATGTCGCCCACCACGACTAGGGTCGCATTGTTGGGTGAGTAATACGTGTCGTAATGTCGTTGCAAGTCGTCCAGAGTCATTGCATCCAGGTCGCCGAACCAGCCGATCACCGGCCAATGGTACGGATGGCTGAGATAGGCCTGGGCGAAGAGTGACTCGACCAGCGCACCTTGTGGGTCGTCCTCCGCGCGAAGGCGTCGTTCTTCCTTCACGACCTCTCGCTCCGTCGTCAACTCACGCATGTCGAGCACGAGCCCCTGCATGCGATCGGCCTCGAGTTCCAGGGCCAGCTCGACGCGGTCGGCTGCGAGATTCTCGAAGTAGGCGGTGAAGTCCTGGCTCGTGAAGGCGTTGTCCATCCCGCCGTTCTTGCGGATGAGACGGGAAAAGGTGCCTTTGGGATATTTCGCGGTGCCCTTGAACATCATATGTTCAAGCATGTGGGATAAACCCGCACGGCCCATGACTTCGTTGCGCGAGCCGACTTTGTACCAGACTTGGACGGTGGCAACCGGAGCTTTGGGGACTTCGACTAGCAGAACTTTCATCCCATTGGAGAGGATGAACTCACGAGGTTCCGTTGCGACGGCGGGCGATGTGGAGGCGAAGACGAGACTGCTCACGGCAATCAACCAAAATATTTGAATGATGTGTCGAGAATACAGCCAGGTCATGTTTGGGCGGCGCGCACAATGCATGCTAGCAACGGGATTCGATTTGTGTCAAGGCACGTTCTGCGTATTCGGGTGAGAGATTACCCAATTGGCCGCAGGCGCCGAGGACGTCGCGCCCACGGCTCTTACGGACAAACACATCAAGGCCCGCTTGTCGCACGATGGCTTGAAAGGCTGAAATGTTGCCTTCCGATGGACGGCGAAAGGGATTCCCGGGGAATTCATTGAACGGAATCAAATTGATTTTGCACGCGATCCCGCGGACAAGCCTGGTGAGCCGGCGAGCATCGTCGGCTTGATCATTCACCCCGGCCAGCAGCACGTACTCGAAGGTGAGTCGTCGGGTCGGCGGCAAGGGGTAACGGCGGCAGGCGGCGAGCAATGTTTTGAGCGAGGCGATACCATTGACGGCCGGCATCAGGCTGGCGCGCTGGCCGTCCGTCGTGGCATTCAGCGAGATGGCCAGATTGACGCCGAGTGGCGCGATATCTTTCAATCGCGCCGCCAGGCCGGCAGTTGAGACCGTGATGCGTCTCGGCGACCATCCGAGCCCCCACTGTTTGTTGGTGAGTCGCCGTATGGCCTCTGACAAGGCCTCCATGTTGGCCAAGGGCTCGCCCATCCCCATAAAGACGAGGTTGGTAATCCGTTCACTGGGGTCGAGGCGATCTTGGGCGGTCAGCACCTGCTCCATGATTTCATGTGGCTTCAAGTTGCGTTTCAATCCCATCGTGCCGGTCAGGCAGAATCCGCAATCCAGAGTACAGCCGACCTGCGTTGATACACAGAGGGTTAATCGGTCTTCATCGGGAATCAACACCGTTTCGACGGTGAGTCCATCGTCGAGCGTGAGTACGAGTTTTCTCGTGTGATCGATCGAACGGAAGACCGTGCAGCCTCCGGCCCGCGCAATCGTAGCTTGTGAAGCCAGGGCCGTTCGTTCCGCTTGGCCGAGGTCTGTCATCTGATCGATGGCTTTGGCTCGACGTTGATAGAGCCAGCGCAAAATCTGACCGGTTCGGTAGCGGGGCCATCCGAATTGCTGCACGAGGCGGCCCATCCCTTCTTCATCAAGGGCCAGGAGGTTTGCGGGAGCTGTGCGCGAGGGCAGGGTGTCTTGTTCATGCCGCATGGGGCAGCCTACCACAGCCTCAAAAAGCGGAACAAGGTACAGGCTCACGCGGCTCTGCTGGCAACAGGGGAGGTACACTGCTATATATGTTACAGATCGAGAGGGATCGACGGGTGCGAGATTATCCAGTTCAACGGGCCATACGAAGTCTGCTTCTCGCCACGTCTATTGGCCTCTACGGGTTTGCGTTACTCACCGACCAGGCGTCCGCCGGTCCTTCCTCTCCGTCGATGTCGAGTGACAGCGGCATGTGTGAGAGGGCGGAAGATTGCTTTCAGGCTGCCGCACTGCCGAAGGAACGGCTCGGTAAGGCACTCAATAAAGAGCAAGTCTTGTTGCTCAAGCTGGATCGGCTGCAACGGCTGATGGAGCGATTCCCTGCCACACTCTGGGCCAAACGCGCAGGGTTGCTGTCAGGAGTGTTGCTTCTTGAACGCAATCCTGCCGTGGCGATTCAATTTCTTCGCCTGTCACAGCAAGACTTTCCGGTCTTGGATGACTATATCCGATTATGGACGGGTGAGGCGTTGTTGAACCTCGGAGACGCCAAACAGGCGGCGGGCATGTTCGAAAGCATTCCGCAGGTGGTGCCTGACTCCTATCTGCTGACCAAGGCTGCATATCGAGCAGGGGAAGCGTGGTATCAGGCGTCGAGTTGCCTGGAATCGACGGCGTGGTTTGCAAAAGCGGTGGAACTGAATGATAAGGAGCCAAAGACTCCCCAGGCGTTTCTTCGGCGAGGCGCCTGCCAACTGCGAGACAACAACATACCGGAAGGTCGCGAGACCCTGATGAAGCTCTGGGTTCGGTTTGCAT
>JBKJZK010000026.1:0-1241 GCA_046715215.1 Nitrospiraceae bacterium | reverse complement strand
TGTTCCATATAATGTCCTTTCCTCTTCCCGTTCCCTACCGCCTCGCCAACCATTGGAGAGGATCAAGCGGCTCCGCCCCCTGGCGTAACTCAAAGTATAGAGTATTTTCACCCGTCATGCCTGTGTCGCCTGTTTCGCCGATCGCTTGCCCGGCCCCCACCTGCGCTCCCACCGTTACCAGGATCTTCGAGGCATGGGCATACAGCGAAAAGAACCCGTTCGCGTGATCTAGGATTATAACGAGTCCGTATCCTTTCAGCCAGTCTGCATAGACAACAGACCCCGGCATCACCGCATGAATGGCGCTCCCCTCGACCGTCTTGATTTCGATCCCTCTGCGCTGCACATAGGTGTTGAAGGCCGGATGTTTCTGACGGCCGAAGAAGGAGATAATGCTTCCATCAGCCGGCCACGGCAGTGCACCCTTCACCCCACGAGGGGCAATCGCCCCGGTCGGAGGGGGGACCGCGCCCGCGCGACGACGCTGCTCCAATTCGCGCAACAGACTGTCGATGCGCGACGCGGACCGTCCTAACTCTTGGAGGGCATGTTCGTAGGACTCTTTTTCATGAGTAATCTTGGTGAGATAGACCTTCTTTTCTTTCTTGACCGATTTCATCTCAGCCAACTGCTTTTCGGTACTTTGCTTGTACGACAGCATCCCAACCCGCGCTTCTTCCCGCTGCCTCTCTGCCTGCTCCATACTGGTCATATCGGCTCGGAACGTGCCCATGAGGGCATAATCCCGTTCCGATACAGCCGAGAGATACTGGAGCCGGCGCTGGAAATCACCATACGAGTCTGAGGCGAGCAAGGTTTTCCAATACCCAAAGCGGCCCTCCATGTACTGAACCCGCAGCCGAGCCAGAATGGCGTCCTGACGTTCTCGCACACTGACACGCAAACCGGCTAGTTGCGCAGTGATGACCTGGATCTCTTGGTCCTTCTTCCGCAACTTTCGGTTAATCTCCTGATGCGCTTGCCGGTAGTGCAACACGCGTTCATCGAGTGTCTGAATCCCCTGCAACAGGGACTCTCGCTTTTTCCCTGCTTCATCGGCCTGCTTGCGTGTCTCTTCGATCTGATCTTTGAGTTGGCCGAGGGCCTTGCGTTCTTTCTCAATCTTGTCGGTGATCGGATCGGCAACCGCACCCGTCGGCCAGGAAAAACCCAGCAGCCCCCAGATCATGACTCCGACCCTGAGCCCCGTCCAACACCTCATGCCTTGGCCTCGCCGAAAC
>JBKJZK010000025.1:0-5474 GCA_046715215.1 Nitrospiraceae bacterium | reverse complement strand
GTCCACCTGTCGAGTTGTTCGCAGCGCCTGGAGCTTGGCTTGAAACTCGGGAGCAAGGAACTGTTGCTGCGCCTTCTCCGACCTATAAAATTCCGGTAGCCGCTCAAGATCGATATAGAGTTCGTTGAGATACAGTCGGCTATACGGCGCATAGGGGCTGATGTGATACGGCGCCGTATTCCGCAGTGCGTGCAGTGGATTGAGCCCGATAACTCCGGCGCCGAGTTCCTTTCCGGCCCACTCCACTATCCGGGCGAGATCGGTGAAATCGCCACATCCCCAGTTACGATCGGAGCACAACGAATAGAGCTGTAAGGCCAGTCCCCACAGGCGTGGGTTCGCCTCGAACGACGGCGGGACATAGCATTGGTGTGGTGCCACGATGAGACGCATCGTCCCCACGACCCCCCCGACCAATCCCTCGGCCCGTACCGTCAAATTGTAGTACCCGAGCGAGAGTCCATGCGGGGCGGGTATCTCGATACGCACATGCCGTCGACCATTAAGAAAACGGACCTCCACAGCGGAAAGCCCAGGCCCTGCCTGGCCTTCCTGCACCACAGCATTCGCTTCGTCGCGGATCTGCCACTCCACCGCGACGGCCCCTTCTTTCCCGTCCTCGAGCGCCAGATAACAGAACACAGAAGGTTTCATCTCACCGTCACGCAGGATCCGCACCGGGTCGCAGGGGCGTTGCCACGGCGCCTCATCCCATTCTTGCAGTGCCTGTGTCAACGATGCGGTCGAATCGACCGCAAACCCCATGGCGGTCAGAATGGCGCGCCGGGTGTCATCAGAGGTGAGGTGAAGATTACCTGCGATATCGTGATAGTCAGCCGCGATCCCGGCACGTTCAGCAAGTTTGGCAAGAAGGGTCTGCTCCGTCTGTTCCTGCATGAACGGGAGTCTGCGTGAAGACCGCCGGCATGTCAAGCTATCCTATTGTTCTTATAGATGAATTCTGTATAATCAGCTTCTCGTGTCCACCGACCTCAGCCACGTTCGCCTCGGCACCAGCTCCTGGGCCTATCAAGGCTGGCAGGGATTGGTGTACCAAAGGACCTATCCGAAGGGCCGATTCAGCCAAGACTCGCTGACAGAATATGCCGGCTACGAGCTGGATGGCATTCCGCTCTTTCGCACCGTCGGCATCGACCATTCCTTCTATCGCCCGGCCAGCGCCGCGCAACTCGGGCACTATGCGAGGCAAGTCCCTGAAGATTTCCGCTTCTGCTCCAAGGTCTGGGAAGAGATCACCATCCCTGCCTATGCGAACCTTCCCCGCTACGGAGCCAAAGCCGGAAAACCCAACCCACGATTTCTTGATACCGGCGCGTTTCGGGACTTGGTCCTGGCGCCGGCACAAGAGGGCTTAGGATCGAAACTTGGACCATTCATTTTTGAGTTTCAGCGCTGGGGCATGGAGCCTGCCGCCTTTCTTGAAGCGTTGGACCGATTCCTCGACACGTTACCACTAGGACCACTGTACGCAACGGAAGTCCGCGATCCCGTAATCCTGGGATCGCGTTACCTGAACATCCTTCGCACACACCACGTCTCCCACGTGTACAACCACTGGACGGCCATGCCACCACTTTCCGATCAACATCGCCTGCTCGAGCAGACGCTTACCGCCCCCCATGTCGTTATCCGGCTCCTCACGCCGCTGGGCCTCGCCTATGAGAAAGCCGTCGAACGATATGCACCCTACGACCGGATTATCGCCGCACAACCTCGCATGAGACAGGACACCACGGAGTTGGTTCAGCAGGTCGTGGCGCAGGGAAAGAGCGCGTACGTGCTTGTGAATAATCGAGCCGAAGGTTGTTCGCCGCTGACGATTCAAGCCTTGGTGGCCGGACTCTAGCCCGCATTATTCACGAAGCTTCTGCTGCAAGCGCCAATGTTCGGGCGAGAGGCACGGGGCCAGAGGCTAGGGGTGACCAGAGGGAATGTCTTTCCCCTCGCCTGGCTTCTATGCGATTTCGCGACGAACCGTCATGAATCATGTGGACTAGGCCTCCCTCTTTCAAAAATGTTGGCGAGATCTTCTGCCGGAGACGGTGGCTAGTGCGTGGATAGATCATGTGCAGCCGCTTGTGACGAATAGTGAGTCTGAGCCTCGTCGCCAAAAAAACTAGGAAATGTCCTAGGTTCGAAAACTCTTCTGAAGAGCGTATCGTTCATCTATGCCGTGTTGCTGCGTTTAGGTCTTGTCCAATGCCGCAGGACGGATCACACAAAAGTCCTATCCCGTTGTTACAAGATAGTGGAGAACTATGACCTGTCAAACGGATGCTCCTGGCCGCTTATGGTCGCTCCTCTTGGCATGGGGTCTGAATGCCCCTCTCCTTCTTGTCTGCGCATTGCTCGCAGTAGCTTGCGCCAACCCGGCGGTTCATCGAGATGTTTCCATGGATTCCCTTCCTCCATCAATGAGCTCCAAGCCCGGTGACCGCCATGTCCTCGCCGGTGAATGGGAATACATAGACGGCGCCGCCGTCCGGCTGACACTCGACGAGGAGGGCAACGGTCATTATGATTGGAAGGACGGGCGATTCGAAACACACACGCTCACCGGTCATACCTGGCACGGCATGTGGTTTCAGAAGGAGGATGACCGGGATGGAGGATTTACGGTCGAGTTCTCGCCAAATTTTTCAGAAGGGGAGGGACGCTGGTGGTACAGCCGCATCGGAACCGATTATGCACCCACGCAAAAGGGCGGAACGTTTCATCTCAGCAAGAAGCTTGCTTTTATGAGCCACAGCGATACTCCGCCGGCACCGTGATGAAATTATCTCAGCAGGGAGCCTCATGGAAGGAGTCTCGGGCCCGTTTATTCAGAGCTGGTTCGGCCGGCACAGGGTTGTACCTTCGTGGGCAGCAGATCGATACGTCAATACAGGCTTTGACCTAGCGGATCGGCTTACGCAGTTGGACGTAAAGCGCCGTGATGGTCCGATCGCACTCGTGGGAAGCATTTCCGCAGTTTGGGAACAGGTCGACTGGGATGGTCGTTCAGTCCGCGAATCGCGACACGGGCGCGGGGTTCTCTTTCCGCTCACTCATATTTGTGCTCGCGATCCCCAGCGACGGTAATGATCTCCTGCCTCTGTGTCAGTTGGATGTGAGAGCGTCGAGGTGGTATCCTCGATCTTTCCGCAGCGAGCGCTGATTATTTAGGTGCCGCTTAGGTATTTCAGTCGTCTGCTTATGCGACACCATGATTTCTCGTGCCGATGCGACCAGAATACACGTAATCCGCCTGAGCGATATCCTGCAGAGATTTATCCACGCATTGGGTCGCTCTCGGAGCGAGGATCCCGGTCACGGCGGTTGCCGCTGACTATCTGCACGAGGGCGGGAATAGCTCGACGGACCATCTCGCGCAGGAGACCGCGACCGAATTGGATGAAGTCATTTCTTACCACACCGAGTTCGTCTTGTAGGGTTCGTTCCAACTCCGCCCACACTGTGAGTCGATCGGCCTGGCCTTGTTTTCTTCTCCCATTGTCCTCTTCTACATCGGGGTAAAAGGGATATACCCCGGACTCCCGGCGTTCGGACGATGGCGAACCGCTCGTAGACATGACTGCTGCACTCTCCGCGCCGGGGGGGTAATAGGGAACCACTCCGGTTGTGAGTCGCCAGCCGCGACGATAAAGGGTGCCGCCTGCATAGCCGAGGACCAGCGCCCCGCCGACGAACACCCACGGGTGACGTGCGGCATGAACGCTGGGATCGAGGGCTTCCTTGGTCGCCTGCATCGTTTCACGCACAGACGAAGTTGTCTTGTCCGCAACCTGAGTCATCATCGTCCTCGCATGTTGCATTGTTGTTCCGACATGCTGCTCGATTGCTCCAAGCTTTTCTGCAATCGCCACTCTGGTCTGAACGATCGCTTTAATGTCTTGTGAAATGCTCTCCGCACCGTTGTCCATGATCTCCCTCCCTTTCCTCAGTTACATTCCTCAAGGTTCGATGCCGGGGTCGTCCCTCCGACCAGAAGCCACTGGATATGACGGCAACAGAACCCCTTCTTGGATTCAGCGCTGCCTAGATCGAGAAAGCAGGTATCCCACCGAAATCCCGAGCATAAGAGCCTGAAACGGATGACGACGGATAAGAGCCTCCATGTCCTCGACCACACCTCCTATTCCCCGATCAGTGAGATACCCTGTTGAGCTTTCAATGCCGTCTGCAACCGTTCCCATCGCGGCGCGGGCGCTTTTCTTGGTTCGCCGCAACGTATCCTGTATCGTCTGTGCCGCCGAGTCCATGGTCTGACCGATCGACCCCATCAATTCCTCGGCCTGTTCGGCCACTTCCGCCGCCGTCGGTACGACAGACTCCCTGCTTGGTTCAATTTCGTATTCCTTTTGGGGTACCATCTGAGCCTCCTTTTCTCTAGCATGCTGCGAATCGTGTTCTCGGCATCAGGCTCGTGATCGGCAAGAAAGGACCGCAGGCGTTACATAGACTCACTCGGGCTTAAAATCCCACAATCCCGAAAAACCACAGCACCACAACGAGAGTTAAGGGCACTCCAAGCAACCATAAAATTATCGGCATGGTGACCTCCTCTTTAATGACGGTTTTCACTCGGCCCGCGGGCCACTAAAATACTTTTTTTGTTACCGCGCTCGCCTTGTGGAGTGATGGCAGGAACGCGGTCCGCCCGCTAATTGGGAGGATCGCATGGGTCAGTCCGCTCCACCACTGGGATTTTCCCGAGTCCGCGCGGCTTCCGGCACGACCGCCCCGCAGTTACCACGGCTTGCCGATCAGCTCAGGCGCGGGGTGCAAGATCGTCGCGGGAATCGATCGTGACAGCCATGATCAGGCTCTGCTCGTCTTGTTGATATTCTTCCTGGTAGATCGTAATGTTTCGAGGACGACGGCGAGAATAATCGGGACGAGAAACAAGCCGAGGAAGCCGATGTAGGCCAGACCCCCGAACGACGTAAGGACCAGGGAGCACCGGGAGTGTAACAGGTTGTCCATCAGGCCGACCAAGCCTGCGGCGGTGAGCAAGAGAAGTATAGGGCGACCGGCGCCCAGACGATCGCCGTGCCGCCGACGGATGGCTAGCAAGGAGTCCTGACAAGGCCCCCAGAAACAGGGCAGATGGCACGCCCAGTGCGCAGTAAGCGACCCTGGCCGTCGCACCCAGGGCAAGGGCGGTCAAGCCCCTTGCGACAGCTTGAGCTACGCACGAAGATCGAGGAGAAACGTACGGCTACTTCAGCACGCTGTGGATTAGCCAGAATTCAGGTCCATATAATAAGCCGCGCGTGCACCCACTCGACCATCGACTTCACGTCGTCTTTCAGAGTTTGGACGGTTCGAAGGGGGACTATACGAATGCTCTTTGCGACGCCCCACCCCGCCACCACAAGCCCCCACGCCCCACCCAGTAGCATGACACTCACAATCGAGGCACAGGCCCAGGCAGGCAACCCTGAATACTC
>JBKJZK010000024.1:0-3591 GCA_046715215.1 Nitrospiraceae bacterium | reverse complement strand
CTCGAATCTCGCCGCGCAACTGACCGAACAGAATGCGCTCGATCGGATCAAAGAAGTCCTGGATGAAGTGCCGCGCGTCCGAAAGGAAATGGGCTATCCCCCGCTCGTCACCCCGACCAGTCAGATCGTGGGCACCCAGGCCACGCTCAACGTCTTGACGGGAGAACGATACAAAGTCATCACCACGGAAACCAAGAACTACTTCCTCGGACTCTACGGGCGGGCACCGGGGCCTCTTGATCACGACATCATGGCCCGCGCGATCGGGGACGACCAGCCGATCAAGACGCGGCCCGCCGATCGGTTGGAGCCTGAACTCGAGGCCATCAGAAAAGATCTGCCGGCCTCAGCCACCACGGTGGAAGACCAGCTCTCGTTCGCCCTGTTCCCCGCCATCGCGCGAGACTTTTTTGAGGCGCGCGAGAAGGGGGACCTGATGCTGGAGCCCCTCGAGAGCTTCATGCCCGGTGGACCGGGTGCGGCCACCGAACTCCATTTGGCCCCCGCCGAATTCAACGTGACGGTCCACGGCGAGACCTACCATGTGAAGGTCTCCGGTTCCGGACGGAAGGTCGACGGCCGTAAACCCTATTACATCCGGGTCAACGACAAACTCGAAGAAGTCTCGTTGGAGCCGATCCAGGAGATCCTGGCCGGCGTGCCGGAAGCTCCCGACTCTGCTACCGGGGCCAAACCCAAACGGCCCAGGCCATCCAAGCCAGGAGACGTAGCCCCTCCGATGCCTGGTCGCGTCGTCAAAGTACTCGTCGTGATCGATGCCGTGGTCAAGGCCGGTGATCCCCTCCTGATCATCGAAGCCATGAAGATGGAAAGCCAGATCCCGGCGCCGATCGATGGCACAGCCACCCCCAACCTGGGCGCCGACGGCGACAACGTGAAGACGGATGAAACAGTCATCCAGCTGGAATAATCCGATAGACCCGCGTGCCCCCGGTTGTGCACGCAGACAGCCGCACGTTGCGCTGCTTATTTTGAGTTTGTTGTGTCACATCATGACCGCCTGCTCGTCTCCATCGTCGATTCCGACGCAGTTCGACGCCATTGAGCGGATGTCCATTCACACCGTCCTCGTCCACGACCAACGGATCGCCTATCTGGATGTTGGCGCAGGCCCGCCGGTCATCCTGATCCACGGCTTCGGGGGATCGATGTGGCAATGGGAACAGCAGCAGCACATTCTGTCGCAGCACTTCCACGTCCTCACGCTCGATTTGCCCGGTGCCGGGCTGTCCGATAAACCTGAGATTGACTACCGGCCAGATCAGATGTTGGACTTCTTTGTCGGATTCATGGACGCCGTGAAGATCCCGCGGGCCACGTTAGTCGGCAATTCCATGGGCGCCGGCTTGGCCATCGGCATGGCGCTGGCACACCCCACACGCGTCGCCAATCTCGTCCTTATCGACGGGCTGCCACAGCACGTCCTGGAGAAACTCACCAGTCCGTCAATCAGGCGGGCCTTGGACACCACCGCGCCGTCCTGGCTCGTCTCATTCGGCAACATGCTGTTCGGCGGACTGATGATCGAGTCCGTCTTAAAAGAAATCGTGCATGACCCGGCACTCCTCACACCGGCCGTCCTAGAGCGATCCAATCGCAACCGTCAGCGTCCCGGACTCATCAAACCCATTATGACTGTCAGAGAAAACCTTCCGCTCTGGGAATCCGGATTTGCCACCCGTGTTGGTGAGATCACCCACCCGACGCTGGTGATCTGGGGGGAAGATGATCGGGTGTTCCCAATCGCCGTGGGCGAAGAACTCCACCAGACCATCAAGGGGTCACGATTCATCCGAATCCCCAAGGCAGGACACATCCCGCAGTGGGAACGACCGGATTTGGTTAACCAGGAACTCATCACCTTTATCCAACCCTAACAGGATGCTGAAAAAGTCCGCCAGCATTATTGGGAGGCTCAGGCTAAGGTGAGGCACAGATGAAGGAAGTAAGGTCTTCGCTCAACCTTGACCTCGACCTCAGCCTAGTTCACTCGCTGCGAACCAACGAAGTTCTCGCGTACTAAAATAGTTTTCAGAATCCTGCTACCGACATAAGCACAAGCCATCGTATTCTTGATAGAATGGTCATCGTCACTTCACCAAGGAGGACATTATGAGGGCAGCACATCGAATGATCATCGGGGTCGCACTTTGCATGACGCTCGGGCTCACCGGATGCGGAAGCATGGGCAGCTCTACCGGCGCCGGCTTTCTCTATAAGAACATCACCGTCGCTGACAGCAGCGGCATGGCCGGTGAAGGCCAAACGGTCCTCTTCAAGGGAAGCCCCCTGGCCCTCTCGGGAACCGGCATTAAAGTCGGCGACCCCCTCCGGGAGGTAGAGTTGGCACAGACGGACCTGTCGCTGATCAACATCACCGACACAAAGGGCAAGGGCAAGGTCAGGATCATCAGTGTCGTGCCGTCGCTCGACACTCCAGTGTGCGAACAGCAGACCCACTATCTGAGCGAGAAGAATAAGGGCCTTGACAAGATGGTCGAATTGGTGACCGTGAGCATCGACACTCCCTTTGCACAGAAACGCTTCGCGGGAGAAGCCCATATCGACAACGTGACATTCCTCTCGGACTATCGAGGTGCCGAGTTCGGGAAGACCTATGGACTCTTCCTCAAGGCCCCTCACATCCTGGCTCGTACCGTCATGGTCGTCGACGCCCACGACACCGTGCGGTATCTGCAAATCACTCCCGAACTGACCCAGCTGCCGGACTTGGATGAGGCCTTCGCCGTGGCCAAATCATTGATCACCGCAAGCTAGGCCGAAGAACCTTATCCTTAACCTCAGCCTTCCTTACAAGGAACTGATGGCCGATTACGATCTCCTCGTCATAGGGACAGGGCCCGCCGGCCAGAAGGCTGCGGTCCAGGCCGCCAAGCTCGGCAAGAAAGTCGGTATTATCGAGCGCAAAGAAGTCGTCGGTGGCGTCTGTACCAACACCGGCACCATCCCCAGCAAGTCCCTCCGTGAAGCAGTCCTGTATCTTTCGGGGTTTCGCCAACGCACCCTGTACGGGGCCGAATATCGCCTGAAAAATACGATCACGATCGAAGATCTCACCTTTCGCGCCAACCATATCATCAAGAACGAAATTGAGATCGTGCAGAACCAAATGGCGCGCAACCACATCGATCTGATCTTTGGAGAAGCTCGCTTCGTCGATCCTCATCGGCTCCTCATTCAACAGGCCGGCACGTCGGCTGAACATCATGCGCATGTGATCATCATCGCCGTCGGGACAAAACCCGCTCGGCCGGCTGAGATTCCCTTCGACGACGACACTATCATCGATACCGACGGCTTCCTCACGCTCAAACACCTTCCGACATCGATGGTCATTGTCGGGGGCGGCGTGATCGGCACAGAGTACGCGTCGATCTTAGCCACGTTAGGCGTGCCGGTCACTCTGATCGACAAGCGACCGCGCTTGCTGGAATTTGTCGATGCCCAGATCATCGGCGCCCTGCAACAGCAGATGACAGACATCGGCGTTACGCTCTACCATTAAGAAGAAGGGGTCACGATCCGGAAAGCGGCCGATGGACAGGTCAC
>JBKJZK010000023.1:0-2533 GCA_046715215.1 Nitrospiraceae bacterium | reverse complement strand
TGGCTGCATGCAGGTCGGCCTCGCCTGTGCCCCAGTAGCGCAAATAGAAATAGCCACCCAGAATCAGCAGCCAAGGCAATGCCCACAAAGGCCAGTAGGCCGCTCCTCCGTAGGTCTCGCTGCTGATCAATGCGGCGAAGGAGGGGGCATAGAGCAATCCCAACACCAGCGGCATGATACGCTCATCATTCGGACGTTCGCCCTCCGGTCCGCCATGAATCAGCTCTCGTTCAAAGAGGGGGTAGCCGTACTTGAGGACCACGAGCGCGATGGCCGCGCTCATGGTTTTGTCCGGAATGTAGCGAATCCAGTTCTGGAACCAATTCACCATCCACCAACTCAGACTTTCCCCCCAGGTAAATCCGAATACGGATTCGAGGTAGAGATGCGCAGTGTGTTCCCACTGGAGTACGCGCAGGCTCACCGACTCGGCGACGTCGGGGTTCAAGGCAAAGGTCGTTTGCTCATGCAATGCAGCTTGGACAAAGGTTCCCGGTAGGCTCATCACGATCGCGCCGCCGACCCCAAAGATATAGAGGAACCAGGCATGGGATAGGGCGGAACTGCGCCCTGTGCGGAGATACTTTTGAAAGCCCGTTTGTTTCGCCATCCAACCCCAATAACAGGCGCCGACCATACTCACCAGCGACCAGGGGAAAATCACCACATCCCCGCCGGTTTCCGGGTACAACAACCAATTCACAACGGAATTCGAGAGAAGGGCCACGATGGCCCCCCACCAGGGGCCCAAGAGGAAGGCGACCAGCGCTGTTCCAGTCATGTCGAGAAACAGGATGCTCTCCAGATGCCGACTCAACGTGAGTCCAACATAGTTGAGAAGCAGGCCTGCTGCGACGATCACGCTGGTTTCGTACAAGAGGAGATAGGCGGCACCACGGAAGGGCTTCGACGAAAAGAAATCGATCGTGGGAAACGAGTCAGAGGCCGGACGTTCAATGGTGGAAGGCGATTTTCGGTCCTTCTTCGATGTCAGCCGCTTCTTGATATCCAGCAGCTTGTCCATGAGGGTTAACAGCGCCGCGATGAAGCCAACCACGGTGCCACCGAGCATGAGCATGTCTTTGCCGAAGTCTTCGGGCATGAGGCGGTTCCCTTATAGTACCGGTTGCCATTCTAGCCACGAAGGGATATCCCTGCCAGCAAAAGTCCAGAAGCCGACAGTCTGGTCTGGCAAGTTCATCTGGTCCTTCTGGTGGGTCTGGTTTAACCAAATAGCCAAGATAGACCAGAGCAACCAGCCGGTTCTTCTTATGCTGACGGACCATTCGGCAAGGCCGGATCTGACTGAGCGGCACTCGTGGCTGCGGCAGACAGCGCCTGCGCCTGTTGTTGGAGGTGGTGGGCGACCTCGGCGCCGATCAGCAAGAGGGCCGCGGAGTAGTAGACCCATAAGAGCAGCAGAACGACTTCCAAGAGGGATCCATAGAGGTGGGCATATACGGTCGCGTAGGTGCTATAGGTCACGAATAAGAGTTTGGCCGCCACCCAGAGCAGGCTGAAAGTCAGAGCCCCGATCATCGACTCACGCCATCGTGGCCGCCGGCGTGGAACGAGCCGATATAATCCCGTGACCGTGAGGAAGGCCAACACGAAGGGGAGCGTATAGGTGAGAAACAGATCATGGGCTGCGAGGGCCAGGAGATCGAGCCCCCAGAGTGTTGGCGCATATCCCGTTAGGAAGTTGACGATTTGGGTCGCGCCGTAGGAGAGAAGCAGGACGAGTCCTGTCACAGCGAGCAACCCGACAGAGATGCCGGTTGAGATGAGGGGATGGCGGCGCCAGGTACTCTCGAATACGACGTTCAACGCATAGTCGAGTTCATAGAACACCAACGTGCCGAACCAGGCGAAGGTCAGAAACACGGCCCATCGGACGGTCTCTAAGGCGCTCACCCGATGCAATTCCTTAACGACATGTTCTCCCAGCGAGGGAATGAAGCCCTTGAGAAAACTGAGGAGGACCTGCTCCCCGATCACGTTCTGACTCACCACGAAACTCAGGCCGTAGAGCATGAGGAAGACGAGAGGGAAGAGAGAGAGCAAGGAGAAAAATGCAAGGGAAGCCGCCAGACTGGCGCACCCATGGCGCAGAAATGATCGCACGAGGTCTCGGAGAAAACGAAAGGACTGCATAAGGCGCGATGGGTGAAGGGCTTGTCACCAACGTAACACGAGTTGCCCTCTCGTGCACCTGTCTAGCCCGCATCATTCACGAAGGCTTATTAGAGATAGACGTTCATCGCGGGTTCGGCAGCTACCAATCCCAACGCAAGTTTGGTTTTGAGATGGATTTCAAATTCGAGACATTGTCTTTTTTAACTCCTACGCGCTCCCCTCCGTGGGTGCCGGGTGGTCCGAAGCGGACTTCGCCGTAAGCGGCGAGGTCCCCGCCCGGCGTCCAGAGAAGGAAAGCCGGTACTGACCACCGCACCGTGGTCGTCAGACCACGGGCGACGGGAATACCGGAAGGCTTCCGCTCTGGAGCGCCGTGGAAGGGGCGCCGCGTGAGGCG
>JBKJZK010000022.1:0-2102 GCA_046715215.1 Nitrospiraceae bacterium | reverse complement strand
ATTTGGCATGCACGATCTGCAAGCAGCGGAACTATTCCACCATGAAGAATAAGAAGAACGATCCGGATCGGCTGGAGCGGAATAAGTTCTGCAAGTTCTGCCGGAAACACATTGCCCATAAGGAAGTAAAGTAAAGTTGTGAGTTCTAAGTTCTGGGTTCTGAGTTGAGGGGAAAATTGGCAGGTCGATCCGATAACTCAGCACTCAGAACTCAACACTCGCCACTCAAAATGTAGGGGCATGGTGTCAATGGTAGCACATCGGTCTCCAAAACCGAGAGTCTGGGTTCAAATCCTAGTGCCCCTGCCAAGCGCTGCGTAGTGGATGGGTCAGGCTCAATATCGGCGGTTGGATTGAGAGCAGGTCGGTAGCAGAGCGGGGAGGTTGGACGAAATGAGGGGGAGGGGCGCGTCCTCTCTCTCTTAAGAGCGAAGGTGGAGGTGCGCATGTTCACGAAGTTTACGGATTCTATTCGAGAGTTCTTCAGTGATGTGCGCGGGGAGTTGAAAAAAGTGTCGTTTCCGACTCGGGCCGAAACGGTCGGGTCCACGACGGTGGTCATTGTTTTTTGCATCATCATGTCCCTGTATCTGTCGTTCGTGGACTCGGTTCTCGTATGGGTAGTGAGCAAGATTCTGTGAGTCAGGTATCTGGAAGTGAGAGTCGCCGCATGGCACACATCAACCAAATGATCCGAGGGTAGGGCATGGCAAAGAATTGGTACGTCATTCATACCTACGCAGGCTTTGAGGGGCGGGTGAAGACCAGCTTGCTCGAACGGGCGAATCAGATGGGATTGGTCGAAAAGCTGGGACAGGTACTCGTGCCGACGGAGGATGTCATTGAGATCAAGGACGGCAAGCGCCGAACGTCTCGACGGAAGTTTTTTCCAGGGTATGTGATTGTGGAGTTGGAGTCCCCGCTCATTGATGAAACCTTGCAGATGATCAAGGAGACACCGAAGGTCACGGGATTTGTCGGAGCTGGTGAGCAGCCTACACCCTTGTCGATGGACGAGGTCGAGTCACTATTGAAGCAGGCTGATGCGGGAGCATCCGGGCCACGCGAACAGGTAAAATTCATCAAGACGGATAATGTGCGAATTATTGATGGTCCGTTTCTCGGATTTAATGGTGTGGTGGACGAGGTGGCTCAGGACCATGCCCGGCTTAAAGTCCTGGTCAGCATTTTTGGGCGCTCCACGCCGGTGGAGCTTGGGTTTTTGCAAGTTGAGCGGATTTAGCCTCCGAAATGGTCGAACACGCGTAGGAGTGTAGGACATGGCCAAGGAAGTATCGGCACAGATTAAGTTGCAGATTCCAGCTGGGAAAGCAAATCCTGCTCCCCCGGTCGGGCCGTCGCTGGGTCAGCACGGCGTCAACATCATGGAATTTTGCAAACAGTTCAACGCGAAGACACAAAAAGAGGGCGATAGCATCATTCCGGTGGTCATTACGGTCTACAAGGACAGGTCGTTTACCTTTGTAATGAAAACTCCGCCGGCGTCCGACCTCTTGAAGAAGGCCGCAGGAATCATTAAGGGGTCAGGCGTTCCCCAGAAAGACAAGGTTGGGAAGATCACAAAGGCGCAGTTGCGTGAGATCGCGCAAAAGAAAATGACGGATCTCAACGCCGTCGATCTCGCGGGGGCGATCAAGATCATTGAAGGGACTGCTCGCAGTATGGGAGTGGTGGTTCAAGGGTGAGGCGATCCAGAACTTGCGATGGTGTAGAGGGAGAACGGAAATGGGAAAGAAGATGAGAGCGGCGGTAGAAAAGCTTGAGCCTCGGGCCTATGCGTTGCGCGAGGCGGTTGACGCGGTGAAGCGGTCGGCCTACACCAAGTTCGATGAATCCGTCGATCTGGCGCTTCGACTGGGCGTCGATCCGAAGCGGGCCGATCAAATGGTGCGTGGCACGACCTCGCTGCCGCATGGCACTGGGAAGAAGATTCGCGTGTTGGTCTTTGCCAAGGGAGAGAAGGAGCAGGAGGCGCGGCAGGCCGGCGCCGATTATGTCGGGTCCGATGACCTGATGGAGAAGATCAAGGGCGGATGGATGGACTTCGATTGCGCCATCTCGACGCCGGATCTCATGGCGGC
>JBKJZK010000021.1:0-2905 GCA_046715215.1 Nitrospiraceae bacterium | reverse complement strand
GAGGCAGGCCTTGGCGATGAACGAGTTCAGCGGCGCCGGGTTATAGAGGAGCTTTCTGATACTCGTCGGAGTCAGCATCAGAGGGTTATAGCCGGCCGAGAGGTACCCCTCTTCTAACAGCCGTTGTTCCAGATCGGTGTTCGGCTGAATGCCCAAAAAGAACATAAGAGGGAAGACGCGCTCCTCACCCAGGATCGATGCGACCACCTTGTAGGATTCCACGCTTTGGAGCAGCGACTCCTCCGTTTCCTTCGGGGAATTCAATGAATAGTTAAGGATAACCTTTCCCTTGAATCCCGCTTCTGCCAGATAGCGACAGCCATCGTACAGCTTCTCAAGCTTGAATCCCATGTGAAGATTGTTCAGCACCTCTTGGGATCCCGACGTAATGGCGACCTCGAGATCGCCGACGCCGGACCGGACCATGAGTTTTGCCATCTCCGGAGTGATGAGCGATGTTCGAATATAGCCGGACCACTCGATCTCCAACTTCTCGGCGAGAATCCGTTCAAGGATCTCGATGCATTGGGGATAGGCTTCTTTCCCGGTGATGAACTGAGCATCCGTGAACCAGAAACGCCTGGCACCCCATTGATGGTAATGCTGAGAGATATCCTTGACGACCATGGCGGGCGGCCGATAGCGCACCCGCTTCCCTTCAATGTACGGATAGAGGCAGAACGCGCAGTCGTAAGGGCAGCCTCGCTTCGACTGAACCCCGATGGATTCACCCAGATATTCTTGATATTGCGGGAAAATCGAGGTCAGGTAGGGCAAGTCGACGGTGAGTGCATCGAGCAGGGCCGGCGCGCCCTGCTGGCCCTTTCGAATGGTCTTCCCCTCCCGGAGGATGTAGCGCTCGTGCTCCAACGACTGGCCTTCAATGACCTTGAGGATGGCGTCTTCACCTTCCCCAAGAATCCCGATGGCGCCTTCCGGGAGTTTCAGGATGAGCTGATCGGCAAAGGCGGTAAAGGCCCCGCCGCCGATCATGATCTGTGCCTTCGGGAACTCTTTCGCAATCAACCAGGGGTAGGAGAGTGCCGCCCGGATATGGCTGTAGTAACGGTAGAGCTGTTGCAGCCCCGCAAACGAGGCGACGACCCGCTTGAGTGGATTGCTCGCAAAGTAGAAGTTAAAGGCATGTTCCAGCGAGGAGTCTCCCTCATGCGGAGAAAAAATCTGAATATCGCGCCAGGAGAAACAGACGAGGTCCGGCTTGAACTCGGTGGCAGCATCGCGCACCGCGCGGCTCCGTTTGGCGTCAGGAAAGAGGGAGAGATCGAGGATGCGCTGCCGCACGTCCGGCTTGCGGCGATGAATAAAATCAGCCAGATAGGTCACACCGATAGGATAGACCTTCTTGCAGGGGAGAAAGATGTAGAGGATAGAATCCATAGTATTCTGAGTTAGATGTTCTGAGTTCTGAGCTCCGAGTTCCGAACAGCTTAGAACTCAAGACTCAAACTCAGCACTGGCTATTTTGTTGCCACATGTATTGCCACGATTCCGCCGGTCAGATTGCGATACGTGACCTGCCGAAAACCTGCGTCGAGGAGCACCTGTTTCAATCGCTCCTGGTCCGGGAAGTTCCGAATGGAGGCCGGGAGATATTCGTAGACGCCGGTCGTGTCATGCGCCACTTTCGTGCCAATCCAGGGAAGAAGCCGGAACGAGTACCAATCGTACAGTGCCCGCAGCCAACCAAAGATTGGTCGGGAAAACTCCAGGCACACAAACCGCCCACCTGGTTGCAAAATACGGTGGATTTCCGTGACCGCTTGCCGAAGATCACCGACGTTCCTCATGCAAAACCCCGTGGTCACGGCATGGAAGGTCTCATCGGAAAATCCCAGATGCTCGGCGTTGGCTTCGAGACAGGTGATCCGCTGCCTCAGGCCTCGCCCGGTAACTTTCTTCAGCCCCTCGACGAGCATGGCGTGGTTCAGGTCGGAAGCAATGACGCGGCCGTTGGTTCCCATGCGGGGTTCGATCAAGAGTGCGAGATCGGCTGTGCCGGCGCCGACGTCGAGTGCCCGGCCTTCTGTGGTGACGGGAACATAGGAGGCAGTAATTTTCTTCCACCGGTAGTGTAGTCCAAAGCTCAGAAGCGTGTTGTTCAGGTCGTAGACGCTGGCGATCGACGTAAACATCCGCTGCACGGCTTGTTCACGGGCTTGGCCCGACCAGGTCGAGACAGCGACCGGAGCCGCTGAGGAATCAGTCCCCTTCTGAACGGGTGGTGTATCCACATGAACCATGAGAGCGTGGTAGCACCTGCCTTCCGGGTTTGTCAAGGCGAGGAGGTAGGGGCGCGAATAACCTAGTAGACGGGTACCTGGCATACATCGTCCTTTCAGGATGAGACGGTAGGACGAAGAACATCGATGTGACGATCCCCCGCGATCAGCTCGTCATGATCACTGACTGGAGGGTTAGAGGGAAGGCGCTTACTCTCCGAATAACGTCAGGCCGGTTACCATCTGAAAGTGTCGTTTGTTTCGTGTCATCAGGGGACGGCGCTTGACGAGGGCTGTGGCGGCGATGAGTGCGTCACCTTTGTCGAGTGAAGGATGCAGGCGGCGAAGCTCGGAGTATCGAGCGGCAATGGAATCGGACAGAGGAATGAGCCGGCATCGGGTCAACTCGACCAAAATAGATTCCCGTTCAGAATCGCGGAGCCCGGGCTTGTCCAGCAGTTCCTTTTTCGTGATGATGGAATAGTAGACGGTGAATCGGGTGGAATCGAACAGAGCGTGAAACCGGCTTGCGTTGAAATAATCGATGAAAATGTCGGTATCTACGAGGACCGAGACTTTTGCCATGCTTCAATCTCGTCCAGAAATGCATCGTCGGACTGTTTTCGGCCCTGTTTCCGGAGTGCGGTCACATAGTCGGCGCTGTC
>JBKJZK010000020.1:0-3822 GCA_046715215.1 Nitrospiraceae bacterium | reverse complement strand
ACCTCCGCGATTGATATTTCAGACGGCCTCTCAGGCGATCTCCGCCACATTTGTGAGGAAAGCCATGTTGGGGCGGACCTCGATCTGGATGCCCTCCCGTTATCGCCGGCCTGCCACGCCTATGCAGCATCTCGAAAGCTCGACCCGGTGGACCTCGCGCTGACCGGAGGTGAGGATTTTGAATTGCTCTTTACCGTATCACCACAACAGCGCCCACGACTCGAACAATCAGCCATCAAGCAAGGATTCTCCCTGACCTGCATTGGAAAAATTCACCCCCTTCGCTTCGGGATACAGGCCGTGTCCCTCCATGGCAGACGTCGCCGGTTGGTGAACACCAGTTACAAGCATTTCACATAATCAACTTCATCCACGACAGCATGGCCACGATCCCTTCATTTCGATCGCTGCTGAAACAGGTCCTCCATCTGCAGGAATCGCCGCAGCGAACGGCGCTGGCCTTCGCCATCGGGGTCTTCATCGGCTTTTCCCCGGCCTATGGATTACACACCGTCATGGTGCTCGTCTGCGCCTGGGCATTGGGCCTCAACGTTCTCGCGCTCATGGTAGGCGCCTTTCTCAACAATCCCTGGACCGTGGTCCCCATCCTTGGCGCCACCTACTGGGTCGGTGCGCTCTTGCTCGGGCGATCCGACAGCCCCTCCTTCGACTGGCATGATGTGAGTTTCGGCGCGATCTATGAACAAGTCATGCCCTACGCCATGCCCTTCTTTCTTGGCGGATTTGTCCTGAGCCTCCTCGGTGCGGCACTCGCCTACCCACTCGCCTACTATTTCGTGGCCAAATATCGGCAATCGCACCCGCCTGATCAGGCAGAGCCATTGCCGCCCCCTCAAGATGTACGCTAAGATGATTGGTCGCCATGTCTGAATTTGGTCATCAATCCAATGCGCCATATGATGGGTCGGCGCTGATCGCCGATCCAATCCACCAATACGTCTCCTTCACCGTGCCCTTCTCCACTGCGGACCCGCACGAACGGACGGAAAAGGATCTGATCGACTCCCCCTGGGTCCAGCGCCTCCGGTACATCTATCAACTCCAAAGCGCCCGTTGGGTGTACCCCTCAGCGGAACATACCCGCTTCGTCCACTCGCTCGGCACCATGCATGTGGCAGGCCGCTTTGCACAGCATCTCTATCCGTTTCTTAAGAAAGCCGTAAAGGAGATTCCGTCAGCGAACTATGTCGAAGAATTTCTCCGCGTCACGGCGCTCGTGCACGACATCGGCCACGGCCCCTTTTGCCATTTCTTCGACGACAACTTCTTGCACGCCTTCCACGCCAGTCACGAAAAACTTGGACAGATCATCATCCGCGACCATCTCGGGCCGGTTATCCGCAAGATCCGGCGCAGCCCGTCCGGCCCCTTCGCCAAAGGCGAGGAACTCAACCCCGATCAAATCGCGCATGTGATTCTCAAGGAAAAGGGCAAAGACAACTCCCGCATCCCGCGATGGCTCAACATGCTCCAGCCGGTCATTTCCGGCAGCTATACGGCAGATAACCTCGACTATGTCCTGCGCGACTCCTATATGTGCGGGGTCGCGGTCGGTCCGGTCGATCTCTCCAGACTCATTCACTACACGATCATCACGGATAAGGGATTTACGATTCATAAGACAGGCCTTCCTGCCTTACAGATGTTCCTCAATACCCGCATGTATCTCTATTCCAACGTGTACTATCACCGGACCACGCGCGCGATCGACATCCACCTCCGTGACATCTTCGGCGACACCATGAAACTCCTGTTTCCCCACGATCCTCGCAAGAGGATGGACGAATACCTGATGCTGACCGACTGGTCCTTACTTGAACAGGTACGGGGATGGAAGACCTCGCGCCATGCCGCCGAGCGGCGCCTCGGTGCAGAATGGCAGCGGATCCTCGTCCGCGACGTGAAATGGAAAATGGCCTACAGCGCCGTGCTCAAGGAAAAGGGCCAGGAACGCGGCATGGACTTTCCCAGCCACGAGCACTTCGAAGAGCAGATCAAAAAAGAATTGCCGTCGCGCCTCCAAAAAGTGGAGTTCCGTGTCGACATGGCGCCGCTCGACCCACGACCAGACCCAAAAGACCGGCGCGGCAGCCCCCTTTATGTATATGACCCCAGCACCAAAGGCATCTCGACCGACCCATTAGAAGAATTCCTCGACCTGCTGCCTACCCGCTTGGTCCAATTCCGCGTCTATACCCTAGACCACGCACACGACGAAGCTCTCTCACGCGCCACCGCCACAGTACTCAACAAGACCCCGTCGAGCCTCGAGTCGAGCGAGTAACACGGTTTATCTGGTTTGTTTGGTTTGTTTAGTTTATTTGGTTGGACGAAACCAACCAGATGAACCAAATCAACCAAATAAACAAGATTGCTGACAGTCCGCCGCTCTACTGCAATACTACTGATACCGCGTCAGTAGCGCAGCACCATCTGCACGGAGGATCATCATGCGGACATTCGTCAGACTGCTCATCCTAGGAATCTGTTTCGTATTCAGCAGCATGGCCCAGGCCCAGATACCGCTTGACGGACAGAACCAAGGCGAGATCCTGAGACTGCTGGGCGAGCTGCCGCCTGAAACGATGAAAAAAGTTGAAGCCCTTGGCCAGATCATTCAGCGGGACCTGAAGGAGGGCAAACTGACCAATACCCAGCTGCGCGAAGAATTGAAGGCGGGAAATTTAGAACAGAAGCTGCGCGGCCTCAATCCCGAAGCCGGCCCCCTGCTCGACGACATCGCGGATTCGATGAAGAACCACCCCAACGCGGAGAACCTGCCGAATCTACTGAATGGAATGGTGGGAGGAGGCAGGTAGAACGGTGGCGGGCGGTGCCGAAGGCTTCGCTTCCATGCCTCTCGGAGCGGCCCTTCCGGGCTCGGCCGAGCGGAACCCTTCTGGAATTCCTTCAGCTGCGATCTGGCGATCGCAGGGCTTCAGTCAGTTCCAGCTTTCCTTCTCGGCCAAGCCTCAGCGTGCATCCCGCTCCTTCGACAACATTCGCTCAGCTACCGGCACAGCTCTGAATAAATATGAAGGGAGCGGTGAATTTATCAACGCGAGAACTGATGCTCAAATCTTCGTGCAGTTTGCCAGGCGAGACGGGGCGCGAGACATCTTGGTGGGATCAGAGAATCAATCCTTACCCTGCTAGTTCCTTCATCTGCTCCGAACTTTCGAGCCAAGCAACGACCCCTGAGAGCGCTCTTAAGCCGATACTTGTAGTGATCGACGTTTCCACAACAGAGCTTTTACCTCCTCCAGCATCTGACGATGGTCGGGAGAGGGGGAATAGGGCGCATGTTGATCGGACGGAAAGCGACGCTCAAATTGTTCGATGAGTTGACGCACCTCTTCTTCCTCACGGCCAACTCGCACCAACACGGATAGCAGTCGTAAATACGCTGGAACAACCAATGGGAGATGCCGAGGGTCCTTTGCCTGGTTCGTCACACACCGATACCCTTCGATGGCAATGCCCGCGTTGTGCTGTTCCTCAGAAAGCGCCGCAAGCATATTGACGCTGATCCGATCCGTATCGGCACTCAGGCTCCTCTTCCATTGTCCCCTCACCAACGTCCGCAATTCTTCCGATGATAGGCGGACAATAGTCTTCTTTGAGGCCTTCTCAATCCGAGCGACAATCTCGCGCGCTTCCAACCAGCCACCGTAGAGTCCAATCAGACAAGCCTGGCAATGAACCTTACCGTTGCATGTTCCATCTAACGGATTAAAGTTTTTCTTTCCCACCCGGGATGACAAGAATACACGGCCATGAGCATTGGCGCAGATTTCGCAG
>JBKJZK010000019.1:0-5799 GCA_046715215.1 Nitrospiraceae bacterium | reverse complement strand
TCGATCGCGCAATGGAGGCCAGGTTGCCGGTCATTTTGGTCACGACATCCGGAGGAGCCCGGATGCAAGAGGGGATTCTCTCCCTGATGCAGATGGCCAAGACTTCTGCCGCTGTCGCCAAGCTGGGTGAGGCCAAACTCCCGTTTATTTGTCTGTTAGCCGATCCCACGTTCGGGGGCGTCACCGCCAGCGTCGCCATGTTGGGCGATGTGATTCTGGCCGAACCGAAAGCGCTGATCGGCTTTGCCGGTCCCCGCGTGATCGAGCAGACCATTAAACAGCAGTTGCCGGATCAGTTTCAGCGAGCGGAATTTCTGTTGGAGCATGGCATGATCGATATGATCGTGGAGCGCAAACAGCTGAAAGAAACCTTAAGCACTCTCATCGCCCATTTTTAACAGAACCTTTCATGAACGTGTATTGCGGCAGCCGATCCTTTCGTCCAGTGAGCCTTTTCTCGCGCGGACTCCTCGACGGACCCCCGGGCGCGCGTCTGCGTCGTCCTCGCGTGCAGGAAGGCTTGGTGGGCGTCGGTCCGGATTGCCTCGTCACGATGTTTATAAAGAATCCCGGCTAGTCTCCTTCCCGCCTGGTTGCACCATGACCTATTCCTCTGCCGTGGCCTATCTGTATTGTCTGCAAAAGCATGGCATCAAACTGGGTCTTGCGACGATGACGGCGCTGATGGTGCGACTTGGCATGCCGCAGACCAGGTACCGTACACTGCACATCGCCGGCACGAATGGAAAGGGATCCACCGCGGCCATGACCGCCGCCATGTTGCAGACGGCAGGGTATCGAGTGGGGCTCTATACCTCGCCCCATCTCGTGGAGTTTCGGGAGCGGATCCGCGTGAACGGCGAGATGATTGCTGAATCGCAGGTGGCACAATTGACCGAACAACTTCAGACCCTCTGCCAACCGGACCTGTCGCCGACCTTCTTCGAATATACGACGGCGATGGCGTTTCAGCACTTTGCCGATTCACGGGTCGACGTGGCAGTGTTGGAGGTTGGATTGGGCGGGAGATTCGATGCCACCAACGTGGTCACGCCCATGGCCTGTGCGGTAACGACGATTTCCCTCGACCATCAGGAGTATTTGGGGACCACCCTCTCATCGATCGCGTTCGAGAAGGCCGGCATTATCAAGCCGGGGGTGCCGGTGGTGCTGGGGCGGCTCGAAGATGACGCGTGGCGGACGATCGAACAGGTGGCAAGGGAGCGGCAGGCCCCGGTGTGTCGTCTGAATGAGGATTTTCGCACAGAGGGAGAGGGGCCCCAGCAGTTTTCCTATCGCGGTCTGGGTATGCAATATAACGGACTGACCTGTGCCCTGGAGGGTCGCCATCAACTTGATAACGCCGCCTGTGCTCTGGCGCTGTTGGGGGCTGCGGCCCTGCAGGGGATTGCTGTCACGGACGAGGCGGTGCGAGCGGGCTTGCGTGTGGTCAACTGGGCCGGTCGATTGGAAGTGGTCGATCGCCGTCCGACGATCCTGCTGGATGGCGCACATAATCCTGCTGCCGCAACGGCCTTGGCCGACTCCCTCACGTGCTCTGACCGATCTCATCCGTCCCGCCCTGTGATCCTTGTCCTTGGGATGATGCGCGACAAGGATCATCGAGGTTTTGTCGCACCGCTCAGGGGCCTTGTCGATGAGGTGGTGTTGACGCAGGCGGATCTGCCACGCTCTGCAACCGCGCAGGAACTCCGAGCCTCGCTCGAAGGTCTGCTGCCTCACCCGCATGTCGTGCCGCAGCTCAGTGAAGCGATGGCGCTGGCCAGACAGCTGGCGACGCCAGACGGTCTGGTGTGTGTGACGGGATCGCTCATGCTCGTGGGAGAGTGCACGGCATGGTTCCGTGGCTGTGGGCTTTCGCCGCTTCGGGGCTGACATGGCAGGGATTGCGACGCGGCTGTGGATGTGCCTGGTTGGTTGGTTACTGCTGGGGATCCTGCTTCCGCACGCAGGGGGTGCTGCAGGGAATGGGGGAGGTGCCGCAGCGACGACGACATCCCCCGTTGGGCTCCCGCTCGATATCACTGCAGAACGAATCGATTATCTACAGGAACAAGAAATCTACGAAGCCGATGGCTCGGTGGCGGTCAGCCAGGGTACCCTGCGTTTGACGGCTGATCACATGACCATCCAGGCTCTGCCCGGCGTATTGATTGCCACGGGCCACGTCCGACTCACCGATCCCAAAGTCGATCTCGTGACCGAACGGTTGGAACTCAACGTGAATACTGAGGCCGGGGTGGTCACGCATGGACGGGTGTATCTCAAATCCACGAATACCTCGGTGGAGGGGCGTCTCATTCAACGGTTTTCAGAGGACCATTATCGGGTGAAAGAGGGCCGGTTTACGAACTGCGATGCGAAGGAAGGTGAAACGCCGGCCTGGCGGTTTGAGTTCAAGGATCTTGACTTGAATGCCGGCGACAACGTGGCGTTTACGGGTGGATGGTTCTGCGTGAACGATGTCCCGGTGATTCCTATTCCCACGTTGACGTATCCGCTCTCCAAGCGACGCACTGGGTTCCTCATTCCCATTGTCGGGTATGACAATCGTTTTGGCACGCACCTCCAAGAAAGCTTCTTTTGGGCCATCAATCCTAGCCAGGACCTGATGATCACTCCCTCCTATTACAGCGGCCTCGGATACGGGAGCGATTTGCAATATCGCTATGTGCTGGACCGGAAGTCGAAGGGGCAGTGGTTCGTCAGTGCCTTGCAGCAGACAGAGTTGCCGAATGTGTCCGGCGTGACCCAGACGGAACAAGATGCGAATCAGGCTCGGGCTCTGATCAGAGGGACGCATATACAACAATTCACGCCGGACTTGTTGCTTCGTGTCCAAGCCAACTTGGTGACCGACCCGAATTATCTGCAGCAGTTGAGCAATTCGGGAGCCCAGCGGGCCCTTCCCAGCACCGAATCGAATCTCTTGGCGACGCAACGTCTGGCTTTCGGAAACACGTACCTGCTTGGTCAATACCTGCAGCCGTTGCAATCGGGAGGCAGGGATACGTTTCAGCGCCTGCCGGAAATCGGCTACAGTCTGCCGAATCTCTCATTGTTCAATTCGCCGATCTTGCTGGGTACGGATATGAACTTCGTGAACTTTCATCGTGAACAGGGATTTACCCAGAATCGAATCGATGTTCTGCCGGGACTGTCGACCGACGTTCTGGATTTCGGCCACATCGTGGGCCTGACCCCCCAAGTGAAAGTACGCGAGGTCTACTACACGCGAGGGGTGCAAAATCCTGAAAGCCAGCATCGCGAGACCTTTTGGGCGGGGCTTGATGTGACGTCGAAGCTGAGCCGACGCTTCAGAACGAGCGAGGGCAATACCTTGTTGCATACCTTTGAGCCCAGCGTCATGTATGAATATGTCCCTCCGACGAATCAGTCACAATTGACTCAGATCGACCAGGTGGACGATCTGCCGAAGAAAAACTTGCTGACCTATGCGATCCGCAGCCGGCTGTTGGAGCAAGCGGGCAGCAGCAGTGTCAATTGGCTTGATTTCACGATGGCCCAGAGTTATCACGTGGGTGCCGTGCAAACGAGAGCTCGCGATTTCACACCTGGCGCTTTCCCGCTGTTCGGGTCGATGACGCAACCGCTGCAGCCGGCGACGGTGGCCATTGAGGGGAAGAAACTTTCCGATCTCTGGATGCGGGTCGTGATCGGCAACGCGACCCCTCAGTTCACGCCGGCACAGTTAGCGGGTGCCGCGTTTGGCCAAGGCGCTGGGGTTGTCCTCGGTCAGCAGCCTGCCATCAACCAGTATCTGACCATCGATGCGTTTGTCGATCCCTACCGATCGTCGGTGAGTCAATTCAACACCGACTTCCGGGTTCAGCAATCCAACTACTGGTATCTCCAAGTTGGGCAGCGTTTCACGCACGATGGTAGTCGTGTACGTCGCGGAGACGTGTGGAATCCGATTTCATTCAATGAGGTCTATGCCCCAACCCCTGAGATTCAATTTGTCACAGCGGGAGGGGCGTTTCGCACGCCGTGGGGGTGGACGGTCGGCGCGAAGGGCTACTACGATGTGAAGAACGGCAGGAGCCCGGAGTATGATGTCGTCGGCCTCTACCAGAATCCCTGCAAGTGTTGGTCGCTGGGGCTCTATTATTTACAGTTCCCCGATCGCCAGCAGTATAGTTTCATGTTGAGCCTGACCGGGATCGGCTGGACAGAGAACTTCGGCACGGCAGTGGTTCGAAGTATCCTCAGTCCGCTGCTGATCGGGGAGAAAGGTCTGCCCTGGGCTGTGCCGGGAGGGCCGTATGGGAGGCCACAATCGGCCATGCCGCAGCCTGAGATGGGTGGATATGGACGATGAACAGATTCCCAGGAAGAGTGACACATGGGTGGGCTCAGCGGCATGTGACTCGCGAGACATGCGAGAAAGGCGCGATCCGAAGTCGAAGTTCTTGGTTCGAAGTTCCGAAAACCTCGAACCTCGAACCGTCGTCCGCCTCGCTCGGCTATCCTGCTGGCCCTGATAATGTCATGCGCAGGTCCGGCGGATTTGACTCCTCCAAGAGGGCTGGTATAGGATGCCAGGTGGTTTCAATTGTTTGTCGTGTACGCAGCGAAGGGGGAATGCGACGTGGCAGGTGATGCACTGAAGGTCGAAGATGCAACGTGGGACGCAGACGTCATGAAGGCCTCTGAACTCGTGATGGTGGACTTCTGGGCCGTCTGGTGTGGTCCTTGCCAAATGGTCGCTCCGATCATAGAGGAATTGGGTAAAGAGTATGCGGGGAAGGTAAAGGTACGGAAGCTCAATACCGATGAAAATCCCGAAGTCGCAGGCCGCTATCAGGTCATGAGTATCCCGACAATTCTGTTTTTCAAGAATGGCCAGGTCGTGGAGAAACTCGTTGGGGCGCGACCGAAGCGGCAGTTCAAGGAAATGATCGATTCGTTGCTGGCGCAACCAGCCGGCTCAGCCTAAGGATTGTAGTCACCCGCCGCAATGCTCGCCGAGTTGCGCATTGTCAATTTCGCGCTCATTGAGCAGCTCAGTCTTCAATTCCAGTCCGGGTTTACGGTCCTGACCGGGGAGACCGGGGCCGGTAAATCTCTCCTCATTGATGCCATCGCCCTGTTGGTCGGCGGACGAGCCTCGACCGACCAGATCCGTTCCGGAGAAGATGAGGCCCACCTTGAAGCAGCCTTCCAGCTCCCAGACACCCATCCACTCCTTCATCGCTTGCGGCTACACGAAATCATCGGTCGGAACGAGTCTGAGCTGATTCTTCGGCGCGTGCTCTCCCGATCGGGTCGCCACCGGGTGTATGTCAACGGCAGCCTGTGCCCCCTGCGTGTGCTCGAAGAACTTGGGGGTACCCTCGTCGATATCCATGGCCAGCATGAGCAGCAATCGCTGTTGGCTACCGCCAAACAATTAGACGCCCTCGATGCGTTCGGACGCCTCTACGAGCTACGCGGGAGGTACGAGCAGGTCTACCAGGGATGGAAGGAACTGTGCACGCAGTTGGATGCTTTGCACAGTGACATCGTCGATCGTGCAAGACGTGAAGATATGTTGCGATTCCAGGCCCAGGAGATTGAACAAGCAGGGCTACTGCCTGATGAAGAAGAGCGGCTCCGTGGCGAGAGGCAGCGACTGGTACATGCGCATCGGCTCAGGGAATTGGCCGACGAGGCTCATGTCGAGTTGCAGGCGGATGAGCAGGCTGTCCTCACCAGGCTGGGGCGGCTTGGGCGAACCATTGCAGAGTTGGCCCAGACCGATCCGACGATGGGTGA
>JBKJZK010000018.1:0-4409 GCA_046715215.1 Nitrospiraceae bacterium | reverse complement strand
TCGGTTGATCTCTTGGTGAAAGAGGCAGGTGAGATTGCGGCCTTGGGGATTCCTGCCATCATCCTCTTTGGGATTCCCGATCGGAAAGATGATCGGGGGAGTTCGGGGTTCGATCCGAACGGCATCGTGCAGCGGGCCGTCAAAGCGGTGAAGGACCAGGTCCCTGGGCTGATGGTCGTGACCGACGTCTGCATCGATGAATACACCGATCACGGCCATTGCGGAATCGTCAAGGACGGTCGCATTCTCAACGATGACACGTTGGAGTGTCTCTGCGCGATGGCCAGAACCCATGCGCAAGCCGGGGCCGACATGGTCGCCCCGTCCGATATGATGGATGGGCGGGTGGCGGCGATCCGGGCCGAACTGGATCAGGCTGGTTTTCCAGAGCTGCCGATCATGGCCTATGCCGCCAAATTCGCGTCCTGCTTTTATGCGCCGTTTCGGGATGCGGCGTTTTCGAGTCCTCAATTCGGCGATCGGCAGTCGTACCAGATGGATCCCGCCAACCGTCGGGAAGCGCTTCGGGAGATCGCCCTCGATGTCGAAGAAGGGGCCGACATCATCATGGTGAAACCGGCACTGCCGTATCTCGATATTATTGCCGCGGCCAGAGCACAGATGTTGTTGCCGGTGGCGGCCTATCAAGTGAGCGGGGAGTACAGCATGATCAAAGCGGCCGCCAACGCCGGCTGGCTGGACGAATCGCGGGCCATGATGGAATCGTTGCTCTCGATTAAGCGAGCCGGCGCGGGTCTCATTTTGACGTACTTTGCCAAAGACGCAGCGCGCCTCCTCCGCTGACGACCATGCTGAAAGTGACGCGTGGACTGTCCGGCGAGTATCCACGTGCCTATCCGGTCGCCACGATCGGCAATTTCGACGGCCACCACTTGGGCCATCGAGCGCTGCTGCAGACGGTGGTCGAGACGGCCCGGAAGGCACAGGGGACTGCGCTCGTGCTGACCTTCGAACCGCATCCGGTAAAAATCCTCGCACCCTGCGTCGATCTTCGCTTCCTCACCAGTCCGGAGGAAAAGCTTGCGCATTTCGAAGCCGCGGGGATCGACGAAGTGGTCTTCATGGACTTTACTCCCACCTTCGCGGCGATGAGCCCGGATCAATTTGCCGAAGACATCCTACATCGCTCTCTCACCCTGTCTGAACTGTTCGTGGGCAATCATTTTTCGTTTGGGAAGGGCCGGGCAGGGCGTATCGATGACCTCGTGCGTCTCGGCGGGCAGTATGGATTCCGTGTGCATCCCGTGACTCCCGTGATAATTGAGGGGGACGTGGTGAGTTCAAGCAGGATTCGCCGGCTTATTCAGGCAGGGAATATGGAGCAGGCTGCCATGTTGCTTGGACGTATCTATGGGATTCGAGGTACCGTGGTGCACGGGATGCAACAGGGCCAGGCGATGGGCTGGCCTACGGCCAATCTGCGCGTCCCGGCTGATCGCGTCGTGCCGCCCGATGGAGTCTATGCCGCGCGGACTGTCCACGGTACGCAGACCTCTGATGCGGTCGCCTACATTGGGACCAGGCCGACATTTGGAGCGGGCGAGCGGCTGATTGAAGTCAATCTTTTGGATCAGACCAGCGATCTCTACGGCCAGGAGATCTCCGTGCAATTTGTGGCACGGGTACGCGGCGATCACATCTTTGCATCTGCCGAGGAGCTGTCGATGCAAATTGCCCGTGATGTGGAGCAGGCGCGCCTCAGCTTGCGGCGTAGTCAGCAGGGAGTTCAGTAACCATGGCCGTGACACGCCGGTTCTGAGGCCGTCATCCAGCAGGCTGTGGAATAACTATGTTCGCCCCGTTGGGGCTCGGCGAATGGGACGTGCGCGATGATTGCCGATGAGCCCACTGGATGCTCAAAAAGGCCGTTCAGCGCGGCCGCAATTTCTGATGTAGGCTGAGGTCGAGGTCAAGGTTGAGCAAAGATCAGACTCTTTTTTCTCTCAGCGCTGACCCGCGCCTTAACCTTCAGAAAGCTGGCGGACTTTTTCAGCATCCTGACAGGTCCGCCGCACGACCGGCACTGTTGACCCATCTTGTTCGGACGGTGCGTCGGCAACAGCTGTTCGTTCCCGGTCAGCACTTGCTCGTGGCGGTGTCAGGCGGGCCCGACTCGGTCGCGTTGTTGTCTCTCCTCCATCGCCTGACCCGCCCCTGGCGGCTTACCCTGACGACGGTCCATTGTAACTATGGGTTGCGCGGAGCGGAGTCCGACGGTGACGAATCGTTTGTCAACACCTTCTGCCGGGAACGACAGCTGTCTCTTGTCATTCATCGACCCAAGCTGGTCAAGCGACGACAGCGCTCATCGCTTCAAGCCGCTGCCCGCGACGCGCGCTATGACTTCACGAAGCAATTGGCTCACGAGGTAGGGGCTGACGGCATTGCGGTCGGTCATACCGCGAACGATCAGGCGGAAACGGTGCTCATGTGGATGTTGCGGGGGACGGGCATGGCCGGGTTAGCCGGGATGCCATACGCCCGTGAAGACAGGATTATTCGTCCTCTTCTCGCAGCCACCCGCGAGGAGGTGGTGGCATACTTGGATCGTGAAGGGCTGACCTATCGTCTTGATTCAAGCAATGAGAAGCCGCTCTATCATCGCAATCGGATCAGGAAGGAACTCCTTCCTGTTATCACGCGGTTGGCGCCGGCTGCCGTCCGTGTGCTGCAGCGGCAGGCGGACTTGTTACGCGAGGACGAACGATATCTAGATGGCATTACACGTACGCTGGTGCGCGCACTCGTCAGCCATGATTCCAGAGGCGTGCAACGAGTCGATCGCCGGGCCTTCATCGAGTTGCCGGTTGCGCTTCAGCGGCGTCTCGTTCGGGCTATCCTACGGACCTACGACGAAGTGGGGCGCGCCAGCAGCGTTCGCGTAGTGGAGTCAGTTCGTCGTGTCTTCCTCAAGGGAAGGAGCGGGGCCCGGCTGTCTTTGAAGCAGGCCCTCGTAAGTCTGGATCATGGGTCGGTGCGCTTCAGCCTAACTAGAGGAAAAGATCATGGACATGAGACTGATTCAGGGCAAGGGAAGAGGGAGTCCCTGCCGCTTCCAGTGCCGTCAACGGTGTATTGGGCTAGAACGAATCAGCAAATTCAGGTACAACTCATGACTCGTCGCGCTGCCGAGGAGATGGGCAGGGCTCCTTCTCAAGGACTAGTATCGTTCGATGCTGACCGGTTTTCTGAGCCCTTGTCGGTTCGGGCTTGGCACGCCGGCGATCGATTCTCTCCCCATGGGATGAAGGGGCAGAGCAAGAAACTACAAGACTTCTTTACCGATAGGAAGGTTGCTCGACACGAACGTAGGAAGATTCCATTAGTGGTGGCGCCAGAAGGAATTCTCTGGGTGGTGGGGATGCGGCAGGATGAGCGCTTCGTCGTTCGCGGTGGGACGACACGTTGTTTGGTTGTCTCGGTGCGCAACCGGGCATCAGAGAAGGAGTAAAGGACCATGGAACGGATCTTCGGTCGGCCGATCGTGACGCAGGAAGAAATGCGTGCCCGCATTCGTGAGCTGGGCAAGCAGATCACGACCGATTATGCAGGGAAGGATTTCGTCTTGGTAGGCGTGTTGAAGGGGGCCTATGCCTTCTATGCTGATTTGGCCCGCGCAATCAGAATTCCCATGCGGGTGGACTTTCTTATGGTGACGAGTGACGGGTCCCGGGCAAAAACATCCGGCAAGGTTAAAACGGTTAAAATGGTAACCGGGCTGACCGAGGACATCAAGGGGAAAGACGTTTTGTTGGTGGAAGACATCGTCGATTCAGGACTGACGGCCCAACACTTGGTCAAGACCTTGGCAAAAAAGAAGCCCCGGTCGATTAAAGTCTGCACCTTGCTCAGTAAGCCGGATCGTCGGACCATCAATGTTGCCATCGACTATGTGGGGTTCAAGATTCCGAACAAGTATGTGGTCGGGTATGGGCTCGATTACCAGCAAAAGTACCGGAACCTTCCCTATCTGGCTGTCTTGGATATGGAGGGAGATCAAGAGTAAGGCTTTGGGTACATGGTTGTCAGTATGAATGCGCCTGTGGTAACATCATCCACGGTCGTGGTTTTTCTGACCATTTGAGCGTGCCATCCACAAGGAGATCTGGATGAATTCCAGGACAAAGAATATACTTTTCTGGGTCGTCGTCGGCCTCTTCATGATTTTGCTGTTCAACCTGTTCAGTGTGCCGCACCATGAGCCTGAAGAAGATGTGATTTTTAGTGAGTTCATGGCCAAACTCGACAAGGGAGAGGTTGAGCGGGTCATCATCAAAGCCAGCCACATCAGCGCCGTCCTGAAAGACAAGACCCGTATTCGAACCTACTCGGTGGAATATCCTGAATTGGTGCAGGTCTTGCGGGATCGGGGCGTGCAGATTGAGGCG
>JBKJZK010000017.1:0-4242 GCA_046715215.1 Nitrospiraceae bacterium | reverse complement strand
ATTCAGCCTGCTCCACCAGTTTTCTCTGGCGTTTGAGAATGGGATGTTGCGATAGGTCCCTCGCCGCCATCTGCTCCGGGTCCAGACGATCCCGGAGTTCCCTGAAATCTCCTTGCACCCTGTACCGAGGCCCCAAAGCTCCCGCCGTCAAGGTGTCCAATCCGACGAGTTTCTCGCGCACGACATTCTTGGCTTTCGTTATCTCTTGCTTGGCTTTGAGCACCTCCACCTCCGCCTTCACCGCTTCGAATTGAGGGCCTTCGCCGGATCGGACACGGGCTCTGACAATGCGCGCCACGTCCTGAACAATCTCCAAGTTCTGCTGAAGCAGGTCTACCGCCCGTTCCGCCAGCAGCAGTTCGTAGAATACCTCCTTCACCTCCGCAATGAGATTGAGCTTGGCTTCTTCGAGGCCGACCGTCGCGCCGGCCAGACCGGCGTCTGCCGCATCCTGACGGGCCGCCCGCATGCCCGGCCATTCCACAGTCTGATGCAGCGTCATGCCATACTCGTTCACACGTGGCCCGGTGCTGGGGTCTCGAAGCATGCCACTCCCCGTATTGCCGCCGATCGTGGGGTTGGGATAGGCGCCGGCTTGGGTCCGCCCGCCTTCATTCTGTTCGATCACGCTTTGGGCGCCCGCGATCTTCGGGTTCCGTTCCAGCGCCAAGTCGATAATACGGTCGAGGTCGAACGTAGGTATCTGTTCTTTCGCCTGCGCACCGAAGGATGGCATCAGTATCCCATCCGTCCCCATCACCATGACGGTCATCAACACGGCACATTTCCAAAGTCGAGCCTGCATGTGCTGCCTCCTTCGGAGTCACGATTAGGCTGTTCGATCGAAGTCAAAGACGAAACAGACCGGCGACGCTGCGCTAACGGTGTGCGGTCGGAGGATGTAACAGTCGGGAGACCAGGAGGGTGGACGGAGGAATTTCGTTCATCGAGGCATGCGAGCGGCTTGATTCGCAATCTGACACACTCACTCGAGAAATAACGCAGTCCCCCGGCACCTCTTGCGGTGAATCGTCCTCGGAATCGGTCGCCGCCCCGGCGTCACTGAACTCGCAGGCTTGCTCACTCCCAGTATTGCCGGTCGAACCACACAAGATATCGAAAGACCACCCGATCTGTGCGGCCGGGAATACCGTGCATAGAAGCAATACAAAGGTGAGGACGGAAAAAAATGACCGGATCGTTGCCACAACACCTTCTATCAATACAAGACTGCCAATAAGTTCGTTGAAATGTTTTGAGCGGTTCCCATAGCAGTCGTGGCCCAGTCGAAAAACTCAACGTCATAGTACGCCTCTCTCAGCCTGGGTTACAAGAAAAACCGTTAGCCCGCATCATGCCTGACGGTTCGTCCAGACATCGTCCGAGCGCGCGTTCCTCGCGCAGCGTGAATCGTCATTCGCGCGAGACTTGCGAAAAAAACAGGACGGGTCGGAAGTTTCATCTGCGAGTCGCGCCTGTCTCGCACGTCCTGCCTGTCTCGCTCACGATTCACGCGCAAGAGCAACGGCTCGGCGATTGCAGCGGAAGTGTTCATGGAAATGCAGGGTAGGGGGCTCCCCCGGCGGTTCTCGCTCTGTCATCGAACGACGAGCACGGCACAGTTCGCGTGCTGCACCACCCGCGTCGAAACGCTCCCGAGGAGAAACCGGGCAATGGCGCCCAGCCCTTTGGCCCCCATCACGATCAGATCGGCATGCTGTTTGGATGCCGCCTTCATGATTTCTTCAGCAGGCTTCCCAAGCTGACACACAGGTTCGGCCGTAAATCCCGCCTTGATCAGCTTCCGAACGCTCCCTTCGACCAACCTCCGTCCTGCCTCCTTCAGCCCCGGGTACTTGACGAACGGCATTACATGGATCACGCTCACGTGAATCGGCACCCGCCCGCCCTTGCCGGTCGAACGATCCGGCTGAAACTTAGTCAGCACAAACTCAAGTGCTTTGGCCGATGCGTCCGATCCATCGGCCGCCAAAGTGATCCGCCGCACCAGCGCCGCCTCGCCCTTAACCACGAGCACCGGACAGGTCGCATGATGAATAAGATTCGTCGACACGCTGCCGAGCATGAAGCGGTCGAGGGCGTCGAGGCCCTGACTGCCCACCACCAGGAGCCCATCCCGTTTCGGCACGTGTTTTAAGATCACCGGAGCGATCGCCCCTTGCTCCTTGAGGACTGTGCCCTTGAGCTTCAGCGCCGCCAACTTCTGTGTGGCCTCCTTGAGGATTTTGGCCGAGCGCACTTCCATGCACTGGATTTCTTCCTGGATGTACCGCTCGTTGCCGGCCATCACCGGCTGCGCCAGAAACGGCGCGCGGAGCCCGGCGATATCCAGCACATGCAGCACCATTACCTTTGCCGGCTCTACGAGCGGCAGCCTGGCCACCCAGTTCAGCCCCCATCGCCCATACTTCGATCCATCCGTCGCCACGAGCACATTCACGTTGCGCATCCTTTCGTTTACCCGGACTATTCATGATTGCCTCGTCCGATCCTCTCGCCCGGCGGGGCTGTTCTCGTTCGGCCTCCTCGACGGACTGCACGTACGCCTCCAGCGACCTTATGTGCGAGCAGCCCCGGCGGGCGTCGGTCTCGAACGCCTCGCCACGGCATTCATGAATAATCCGGGCCTAAGTTCCCCTCACGTTCGAACCGACAGGCTGAAACCGACTGTGAAATGCCTCGGGCGACAGCCCCGTGAGGGCCGCGTAGCGGCCCAGTGCCACCGGATCCTTGAGGTCCTCGTCGGACAGCCTGATCATGTACTGGCGTGCAATCTGGTACGACTGCGCCGTGATATCCACCATCCGCACGTTCGCCCGGCCGCTGACGGGATCCACCATCTGCTTGAAAGGAATCGGCGTACACCGTCCATTTTGAATCGACATCATGGCCGCAGTGCCTCCATCGCGAAGGAACTGCGCCGCACAATAGCCGAGATCACGGGTGTATTCCATATCGAACGGAATCGGGTCCGCACAGCGTAATTCATACCCCACATTCTTGGCGACGATCGACGTGGCAAGTCCCAAAGCTTTCATGCCCTTCGTCACTTCACGCCGGAGCACATCGCCGATATCCACGTCTGCTAGTCGCAGGTGGCCATGTTCATCCCGCTCGACATGGTCCAATCCACCCAGGTCTCGCGGGTCAAGAATCTCGATCAGCCCTTCCGCCAACACGACCACCCCGTCGGAGCGCCCCTCGCTGAGCCGCTTAATCATCGTCCCGATCACGAGATCCACCAGGCGCTGAAGTCTCACGGGCCGCTCCCCAAATTCCTCGGGAATGACGGTGAGCGTAGCGCCGGCGGCCTTGCCGATTCCGAGGGCCAAATGGCCGGCTTTGCGGCCCATCGTCACGACAAAGTACCAGCGCGACGTGGTGTGGGCGTCCACCATGAGATTCTTGAGGATCTCGACGGCGACATGCCGGGCCGTTTGAAAGCCGAACGTCGGAATGCCATATGGAAGATCCAGATCGTTATCAATTGTCTTCGGCACATGCACAATTTGAATGCGCCCGGCCGCCTGTTCTTCCAGTTTGAGCGCCGAGAAGGCCGTATCGTCTCCGCCGATAGTCACCAGACGCGTGATACCCAGCTTCATCAAGGAGGACAGGACGTTAGCGAGAGACTCGGACTTTTTCGTCGGATTCGCCCGCGAGGTGCCCAGATACGATCCGCCTCGAAAGTGCATGCGACTCACCTCTTCGATCGCAAGGGCCCTGACCTGGCTTACACTGCCTTCCATCAGCCATTTGAATCCGTCGAGAATGCCGACCACGTCGCAACCGCCGAGGACGCTGCGGATCGTGACCGCACTAATCACGCTATTGATGCCGGGCGCCGGTCCGCCCCCGACTAAGATACCGACGATCGTGCGAGGAGAATTCATGGTGTGAGGACTCCTGTGACGTTAGCCCGCATGATTCATGAAGCTTCTGCTGCAAGCGCGGACACGCGGCTGCGACGGGCAGTCTCGCCGTTCAGCCCTTCGACATACTGCACGAATATCCCTCAGAGGTTTGCGGCTCCGAGTGCTCGTCTCGCTTCGCGTCTGCACGCTTTCGCGGCGAATCTTCATGAATAATGCGAGCTAGACTTCAGTGGCGATGCCTGGCCGCAAAAAGATAAACTGAAATGAGAGCGACGACAATCCTAATTCATTCTCGACAGCACGTGAATACATCACCGCTTGGGGTCGATAGCGATCCGCTCTAGCC
>JBKJZK010000016.1:0-3790 GCA_046715215.1 Nitrospiraceae bacterium | reverse complement strand
GTGCCAAGGCGAGGGGTGGGATTAGCCCGATTGATCGTGTCTAGAAAGACCAGGCCTGGCTCGCCGCTGGCCCAAGCCGCTTCGACGAGCCGATCGAATATGAGCTGTGCCGGGAGTCGCCTAGTCGGTTTGTTGGTATGGGGATTGATCAGGGCATAGCTGCGACGGCGTGCGAGGGCCTGCATGAAGGAATCGGTGATCCCGACCGACAGATTAAAATTCGTCATCTCGGTTAGCGTGTGTTTGAGTGCGATGAAGTCGAAGATGTCCGGGTGGTCGATCCGGAGAATGCCCATATTCGCGCCGCGCCTGGTCCCGCCTTGTTTGATGACGTCTGTCGAGAGGTTGAAGAGGCGCATGAAGGAAATGGGTCCGGAGGCCACGCCGCTTGACGACGCGACCCGGTCGTTGTGAGGCCGTATGTGGCTAAACGAGAATCCCGTGCCGCCGCCCGATTGGTGGATGAGCGCCTGATGTTTCAGGCTGTCATAAACGGAGGCCAGGGAGTCTTCGACCGGGAGGACGAAACAGGCGGAGAGTTGCTGGAGGCGTCGCCCGGCATTCATTAATGTGGGAGAATTGGGTAGAAAATCGAGGCGGGCCATGCAGTCGTACCAGCGTTGAGCTGCGTGGGGCAGCCGGACGATGGTGGGGTAGAGTCGTTCGGCTTGTGCGATGTCGGTCGCGACGCGCCAAAATAGTTGCGCCGGCGTCTCGATGATCGTTCCCGCACGGTTCTTGGCCAGATAGCGCCCACGGAGGACGATATTGGCATGGGCTGAAAGCCGAAGTCGTGGAGAGAGCGGCGGGCGTGAGGACGTGGTCGTCTTCTTGACGGACATGGCACCATTATATACCGGCCGCAGCTTGATTGATCGATGGTGTGGGAGAGATGGTGCGGCTTGCATCTTTAGTGTCCGGTTCGGCAGAATGAGTTCCCACTGACCGACAACCATGAAATCCTATCGCGAAGAGCTCTGGTTCGAGACGAAGACGCGGCGCGCCTACCTCAACATCACGCGGCGGGTTGAGGCGACGGTCAAGAAGAGCGGCGTCCAAGAGGGGCTCGTGCTGGTCAATGCCATGCATATCACGGCCAGCGTCTATATTAATGACGACGAACCAGGCTTACTCAAGGACTATGACCGATTCTTAGACACGCTCGTTCCTCAGGGCGCGACCTATCGGCACAACGAGACGGGAGAAGATAATGGCGACGCCCACATCAAGCGCCAGCTAATGGGGCGAGAAGTCGTCGTCGCGATTACCGAAGGCCGGTTGGACTTCGGCCCGTGGGAGCAAATTTTCTACGGGGAATTCGACGGGCTGAGACGAAAACGCGTGTTGGTGAAGGTGATTGGATCGTGAGCAGGATGTCATCCGATCGGTGGCCTGGACCCTGTGGGGATAAACTGTTGGAGCGCTTGCTACCACAGGGAAAGTTTGGCAACATGGAGAGCAGTAATGCACGGCTGTGCGGTTAGGAGTCCGTCTATATGCTGAGTTGGTCTCGTCCCGACCCTCTCACAAGAGATCTCGTTCACTTGATCAATGCCCGGCGCCATGACCATGGCGATACCGATGCGGCGATCGATACGCTGCAAGCCTTCTTGGAGCAGGGACGGGAGTATGATCTCTTAACGGTGCTAGCGGCGCTGGATGAGGACATGGCGGAATGGCTTTTCGATCTTCTCGCCGAGGCATCCTGCTCCGTGCTCATAGATGGGCCGGCCGATGAAAAATTGTCCTATGCCATCATGGCGGCCTTGGAACTTCCTCTCCAAGCCAATCTGGCCCATCCGCTCAAGTTGAAGATCGACCCGGTTGCGACAGCGGATCTGTTGCATCGCCATCTCCGGCTGTCTGCAGGGACGGTGGTGCGTGTGGAGTCGCGCCTATTGACCGATTCGACCCTGGAGCCGCTCAGCCTCCAGGGTTTGAATGATCATTTGAGTATGGTAGCGGATTCCCAGCGGGCCACTTCAATTGCCGCTCGGCTTTATCCGCCGGTTGAGAGTACCGCCTTTCTCTTCTTTGAGTTGATCGGTGTGCCGGACTCTGGACTGCCCGATTCGCTGGAAGATCGGCATCGTCGGGCTCTCCTTGAAGGCCTCGTGGCGCAATGTCCCGAGTTGGCGCTGGCTCCCGATATGATCGAAGCACCGGTCTACGCTGCCTATGCCATTTTCGATGCGCAAAATGCCGTGCGGCTCCATCGGCTGGCGGATGAGACCTCGGCAGTCTGGCACGATTTGGACCCGCTCGTCCGTGCCCGCACGATCGTGCACCTCCATACACAATGCGGGAACGGCGTGTACATGCCGGTCTGGACTGATCTGTTTGATCCCGAACTTCCTGAGGACCATGGTCCCGTGTGGACCTCTCCCGATGTGTGGATCTTCACGGCCGATTTGCCCATCGAATGGCCTGGAGAAATGCTTACCAATCGGCTGCTCGCTGAAGGCTGCACCAGGTTTGAAAACCACATCGTCGAAACTCCAGACAACTAGCCCACATTTTCATGAGGGTTCGTCGCGAAATCGCTGAGCCGCGTCGCGAGACCGGCGCGCGGAGCCGTGAGGACCCGATGCATACTCGTGCAGTACGGGGAGGGTCCGAAGGGCGAGCCCGCTGGCCGAAGGCTCGTCGTAGCAGCGGATCGGCGATTGCAGCAGAAGCGCTCATGGATAATGCGTGCTAGCCATCGTCCTACTCCGACTCAGCGCGTCACCATGTTGATGATGCGGAGCTGCTGCCTTCCGCCCCGATTCAGCCCGCATCATCCATGAGCGTGTGTGGTGCAATTGCCGATGTTCAGGCGAGAGGCACGGGCTAGCCCGCATAATTCACGAAGGCTTCTACAGCAACTGCCGATACGTCGCTGCGACAAACCTGACGGCGGGGGGGCTCGCCGCTCGGTCGGAACATACTGTTTCAAGTACGCCTCCCTTCCGTCGCAGGCTCGGCTCTGAAGCCTGCCTCGCCCACTCCTACAAGGGCCAGCCCCTTGTAGAATCCCCACCAATCGAATGGCGTGAGGCCCACTGAGCTGCAGATACGGAACCGAGACAGCTTGGACCAATGCCAGGTTGCTCAGCAAGGGGCCGGTGGGTATTCCAACCGATCAGATTTCCCGGCAGAGGATGGCGAGCGCGAGCGAATTGAGAGATAATTAGCAAGGGAGATCGCGAGCAGGAGAGAATGGGCAGGTGTCAAGCAGGAGGCTGAAAAAGTCCGCCAGCGCCGTTCTCGCTTCGGTCCCAGGAACTGTGAAACGTGAAACGAGGGTTAGCTGCGGCAGCTGTGGCTTTGCTTGGGAAAAGGCGCGTTTCGGCGCGCCAGGGTTGGGCAGGTGAGAAGTCCGGCCTTTTTGAGCATCCTGCGGGAATGTTCTCTTCTTGTCCTAGACTGCAGGCCATGGGAGGTCTGCTGTGCCGAAATGGTTTTTCCGCAGCCTGCTAGCAGTCAGGTCTGCGCCGCGGCCTCTTTGAGCGGCTCGAGCAACTTCTCAGTAACTTTCAAATCACCACGGCCGGTGCCCACTTCAATGTCCGGCTTGGTGATGCCGTGGAAATCGCTTCCACCGGTGACCAGCATGTTCAGCCGCTTGGCCAGGTCGAGATACTCCGTCGTCTGTCGCTTCGTGTGGGTACTGTAGTGGACTTCGTTGCCACCGAGACCTTCAGCTTTCAATGTCGTCAGAAGTGTGCTCAGTCCTTCTCCAGACACCTTGGCCCAGGTAGGATGAGCCAGCACGGCCACGCCACCGGCGGCTCTGATCCAGGCGATG
>JBKJZK010000015.1:0-4460 GCA_046715215.1 Nitrospiraceae bacterium | reverse complement strand
TCAAGACGGTTCTGTGGTTCGGGATTGCGCTGGTGCTGGCAGTGATCGGCTTGTTCGTGAGTGCCGCGGCCTGTGTGCTGATCCTCTTCGAGTATTCAGGGTTGCCTGCCTGGGCCTGTGCCTCGATTGTGAGTGTCATGCTGCTGGGTGGGGCCTGGGGGCTCGTGGTGGCGGGGTGGGGAGTCGCAAAATCCGTTCGCATCGTGCCCGTTCGGACCGTCCGAATCATGCTGGACGACGTCAGGTGGATGGCGGAATGGGTGCGCACGCGGTTTGTCTAGATAGAGAACTCGGGCATGCCAGAGTGTTCTGAAGAAACTGAGAATCTCTCCGCGCGCATCTTGCCGATTTTGAGCCCGCTTCGCAACATGGCTGAGTGAGAAGGAGACTCAGATGGCGCCAGAAAAAGGATACGAAATGGAACCAGGGGGAGAGTTTGCAGTACAGTCTGCGACGAGGCGACTGACCGAACAGCAACGAATCAAACAAATCGCGGCTGAGGCCCTGGAAATGGTTACAGCGGGGGTCGAGACCTCCACAGACTATCTCACTGGGCGAGGAATGGTGGGAGTGGTTAAGGACATGGGGGCGCTTATCCGTCGCTACCCATTTCAGACTCTCTTGCTCGGGTTTGCGTTGGGATACGCACTTTCCCGACCTAAACAGCGGTAAGGCCCAAACTGAGAGAACGGCTCGCGAAAAGGGGTGACAAAGCTTCTCGAAGGTCTTGGAAGCCGCCGCATCTTTCGACGTGTTGCCTCCGTTTCAGCGATTGCCCAGACGGTCGGCAGCTACAGCCGCAAAGCAACCGCCCCCCCCTGGAACCGAGCGCGCCGATAAATCAAGATGGCCCCATTAGAAGATTAGAAATGCGCCGCAACGGCAGTCGGCGATATTCCAAAAATCACATCCGGACTTCGATCTTCAGGTGACGGTCGTCAACAAGAACCTGGTCGATGAACGAATGGCTTGAGACGTATCCACGGTTCCCACCTGCACTTTACCCTGACGAGTGTCTCGTGTAGCCCACTCTCTAGGAGAGGCTGGGGTGAGGGGAAATCCCCCTAAAACAACCCTCATCCTGTCCTTCCCCGGGAGGGAGCAAGAAGCCATCGTTGCTGCGACACACACTATTATCGTTCTCCTCAGTACGATAGGCGCTAGGATGACAGGACGACATTGAGGAGGGATCTGTGCACTTGCAAGCCGGCGTTGTACTCAATGAAGCCGAGCTTTTTGAATCTATTCATAAAGAAACTCACTCGTGACCGCGTGGTACCAATCATTTCGGCCAGCGTTTCCTGACTGATCTTGGGAATGATCATTTCCGGGTTATCTTCTCTCCCAAAGTGGGCCAACAACAGCAGGGTCCGCGCCAGCCGCTTTTCTGCAGAATTAAAGAGTTGATCGACCAAGTCCTCTTGGATGCGTACGTTGCGAGTCACTAGGTGAGACATGAACAGCCCGGAGAAACCCGGCTCGTTGTGGAGTATGCGGGTCATGGTGGCTTTGTCAATGCGCACAATCGTGGATGCGCCCAAGGAGGTTGCCGTCACCGTGCATCCCAGTTCCTCTGCGAGGCAGGCTTCGCCAAAAAAATCCCCGTCTTCCAGAATCGCGACGACGGCTTCTTTGCCTTGCTGGGACACGACCGAAAGCTTCACCAGACCCTCCAGAATGTAGAACACGGCATCAGCCATATCCCCTTGCGCAAAGAGAATCTGGTGTTTCCGGCACTCCAGAGTCGTTTTGCCATCGCCAGCTTGCTCGAAAAAGGTCCTGGGATTGAATGGCGTGGCTCGTTTGACTGCCATCGACATCCCGCCAGGTGGTCTCAATGTCGCGGTGTGAGGTTCTGCTGATAGTGCAAAGGTGGTGGTCATGGAGGGAACTCCTTTTGAAAGTGGAAACCCGAGACACAAGTACGCTGGCGTTCTCGTGCAATGCACCAGGTGATCAGCCGTATATCGATCATGCTACGGCAACAAGCACGGCTTCGGGATCAAACAAGGAGCGGTTTCGCAGAATCACCTCGTCATCCATATCGCCTGCATTGGGTGCAACAGGGAACCCAAAATATGCGTCGTCCGCTGGCGCTCTCAGATCGAAACGCATTTCGTGGGCAATGTACGCGCTGCACCAGCAGCTATTCCAAGTGGACCTCTTTTTGGTCACCCCTGCCATGCGGGAAAGCAGGTGTCCATGTGGACCTCCTTGGATCCCCGATGCACATACACAGTCTATTATCGTTAGCCGCGCTGGCGCCCTGGCTACTTCCCTGGTTTGAACAGTCGAGTACCCTAGCCCACTTTGATCCCTAAGTTGATGAGCCTAGCAATAGACTTACTGAGTGGTCGAAGAAAGGCGGGAGGGTGCCAAAAACGTTTATAGTTAGGTATCCAGAGACCGCTGCGCGTGATGGGTGACGAGGGCTGATGGACGATCGCTTCCTTCTGCTGATGGAGTCATCGTTTTGCAATGACGTTCGACAGCAGCGGCATATTGCGGAGAGAACTGCAAGAGCGGAGAGTCAGAAAGTAGAAGTGGGTTTGCATTCAACACAGTCAGAGTCGGCACGCCGGCGCGGACGAGTCCGGCACAGAGACCACATCTGTTGTTTTGTGGACGGCGCCGAAAAAAGTGGTGTCGAAGCGCCCGCGTTTTCGGGTTCCCTTATCCCGAATGTTCAGGAGAAGGGGGCTACATTGCCGGACTACTTTCACCCGGCTGGCCGACCGGCTTAGGGGGCTGCGGGGAACTGTACCACGCTGTACCACTCATCTGCCCATCGACCGACCTCGGCCCTTCGGCCTGGATAGCGCTCTAAGGCTACTACCATAAACTTGTCGTATTCCCCATCGATCTTCACGAGGTCGTCGTCCGTAAACCTACCCCACTCCTGCCTGAGATCACCTTTGAATTCGTTCCACTCGCCCTTGAAAAGACTGGCGTTCATGTCTCTTCCCCTTTTGATTGTTAAATGACGGGTCTCGGCGTCCTTAATGTCGGACCTTTCCCGGTTGATAGAAAGTGTCCGGGCATGGTTGTCGAGGGAGGTCATCTTGAGAAGAAACGCTGCGAGGCTCACTTCCCGTCCTGAAGGATATTTGATTGTGAGGGGTTTCATCGTCGCCTCCTAGCGTCTTCGTTTCTTTTTACTCTCTCACCCCTGATGATAGATACGGTGGCTATGGGATAGGACTGGGTTGTTTCCTAGTTCACTCAGCAGGCAACCCCAATCCTCGACTCCGGAGTATTCGTTTTTGCCGGGAAGACACGTCTCCTCGGTGAGATGGGAACCCGTCAGCGATTCGAAGAAAGGCTATGGGTGGAGAGCCCGGAAATCAAAAGAAAAGAGGAAACTTCCAGGGCGAGAAAATGGGCCTCTCAGTCGATGGACGGCGGAGCGGCCCAGGAGCACCGTTGTTTTCGGTCAGCAGGATCGAGAGATCTTTGGCGTGTTCTCCGCATCATGCTTGATGACATCACAAACTAGGTTCCTCCACCTTCATGAACGATGATCTCTCCTCGCTCTGCATCCAAGCTGATTCGATCGCCTTCCTTGAGCCTGGTGGTAATGCCGGGCACATTCGCCACTGCGGGCAATCCATACTCGCGAGCGATGATCGCCCCGTGTGACAGTGTCCCGCCCATCTCGGCGACCAACCCCGCTGCCACGCCGAACAGCGGCGCCATTCCGGGGTCGATGACCGAGACTACAAGAATGTCGCCATGGCAGACTCGGCTCCAATCCTCCATCGATCGAACGATACGAACCGGTCCCACCACCTGCCCCGCACTGATGGGGATACCGCGTATGATCCCCTCCGAAGCCACAAAGGAGAATGTGTCCGTGCCACAGACCACATCGTTCCAATCCCGAATCGTGTCTGGAACCCTGATCGTGGCGTAACGGTCTCGCTCGGCCCGGCGAACCTGAATCACCCCTCGCCAATCACTCGATCCTCCGGCCAATAAGTCTGCGCGTTCTTCAATCTTGAAGTAAAAAATATCCTCCCGCGACGAGAGTCGCCCCTGTTCGACCAGCCACTCGCCGAGGCGGAGCAGGAGACTACGTCCCGCTGCCGAGTAGTACATCAGATGGTGTCGGTTCGCCTCCCGCAGGGCAAAGAACCGACACAGCCGTCGATACCACCAAGAAAAGATGGCCCACCGATGGAATCGCCATCCGAACCTGGCGCGAATCTCTGCAAGCGCCTGTTCCCGTACCACCGTTTGGCACTGAAGAATGTCCGCCGGGGTGGCAGTGGTTGGAGCCAGAATCTGCGTTCGCAATACTGCCAGCAACAGTTCCGGCCGATCCGCAAACCGAGGTGACATGACGTCCGACTCACCGACCCCGCGATGGCCATAGTCTTCTAGATACCGGTCGAAGGCACGGAGCACGTCAGTCCCCTCGAGCTTGCTGCGAATTTCAGTGGGGGCCCACTCCTCTGCCC
>JBKJZK010000014.1:0-2370 GCA_046715215.1 Nitrospiraceae bacterium | reverse complement strand
CCAGCAGCACGAACGCCAGTACGGCAAAGAGAGACTGGGTAGAAATAAAAAAGCCCCACCGTGCCGGAACAAGGGCGGTGGGGCGTGAGGCAAGAGAGCTCAACGGAGTTCGTGGAGCCTAAAAAATGGAACGTTTCTTTTCGACGACTTTCTTGATCTTCTTCTGACCGAACCAGACCTTGGCGTTGCTCTCCAAATCCACCATCTGCAGATCGACCTGGTAGAACACCGCTTTCGTCCCGTCGGCCTCGTCGAGGATCGTCGCAATCGTGCCTTTCATCATGTAATCGGCGCCGATTTCTCTTCCAGGCGCTTTCTGCGTATCCTCTCGCGCGTACATCGCTTGTTCTTTTCGCTCGGTGCGAAGTTCCTCGCGATCTCCCTTTCCCGCCACAAACGTAACTTTTTGCGAGTTCGTCAGCTCACGTTGAAGATCGGTCACAAACGTGTTGACGTTGATATGTTCGTGGCTGCTGTTCTGGATAGTCCCGACAACGACGACCGGCTGACGATGCTTCGAGCTGGAAAAATTGTTGAGCCACGAATACTCCAACGCCTCTTTGACCATGGACTCCGCAACCATCCTGGAGTCGGTATCGTTCCAACGTCCGCTCAAATCCGTGACGACCCCCGAGTCGACCCTGGTTATTTTGGTCTCCTGTGCACAGCCGGCCAGCGACAATACCACCAGCGCCACAAGCCCGATTCGTCCTCTGTCCATTACGATCACGATACCTCCTCGCAGATGCAGCCATTGGCGGTCGATCAATCTGAACGCTTAGCGCGGCGCCCGTTTATCTTCTTCTTTCTCAAGTCGCTCAAAAAGCTTATCCGCATTCTTTCTGACGTAATCGCGAACCTCCGCGTTCAATTCCTTCGCCTTCTCAAGATTATCCTTCATCGCATCGAGATCCAACTTAGTCAACACATAGTAGGTACCCGTTTTTTCATCCTTGTAGCGCTCGATGGGGCGCACGCCACTGAGGGTCGTGGTCGTCACCGTCTTAATGGCCCGCTCGACATTCTGCTCTTCCGTGTTCCTGGTAAAGTCTCCGGCTGTCGTGGAGGCCGCATAGTCGCGCATCAAGTAGCCGGTATAGGTTTCAAACGTCTTGGCGATTTCCGCTCTGGCACGATTTTCAGCGGTGTCCCAGGCCAGCGGCTCGTTTCGAACCCCGGCCACGGACCCGACGCCATAAAAGGCTTTACTGTCTTTCTGGTTGAATGCCCCTGACCCTTGCTTCACCCACTTCGGAGGACCACCGCAGGCAGCAAGTCCGATCATCAGGGCAATAGCCACTCCCCCCCCGACCAACCTCGACCTGAACCCCAGTACCCTATTCATACGCTTGCCTCCTTGGTGATGATCAGGACGGTGAAACGGCGGTGTATCAGCGGCAGATGTCGGCGACGACCGTTCGAGAATTCACACGAATTCATGCTAACATGCACCCCTAATCGAGTCAACGCGATCGACGCAATCGACGGCCGATGGTTGCCCATCTCACTGTCTCCCCTAACGGAGGATGCCCGTGGCAGATGTCCAGATTGATGACGGGATCATTAAGATTCTGAACCTGGAAGTTCAAGATCCCAAAGCAGCTGCAGTCCTCGCCGAATATCCTCAAGTCCGCTGGGCAGAAATTACGCGAAAAGCACTCAAGATCGGACTGGGGTATCTGAAGGGCGGCGAACGCGCCTAACAGCAGGCTGCTGAAAAAGTCGCCCTTCTCACCCGCCCAACCCCGGCACGCCGAGACGCGCCTTTTACCATGCATCGTTCTAGCCTCGAAAGCATCCTCAACGTAGCCTGTACGGAGAAAGAGCTGTCTTGGCAGCTCGGGGCGGGTGGGTGAGAACTGGTACGCCTCCGGTGCTTTCATCGGCTGCGGCCTTGCTGGACGGCCTTTTTGAGCAGCCTGCGAGAGTGTTCTTCTGTTGCGCCACACGGGCGGACTATCGAAGCTTTCACGTGCCAACATAGCTTCTCCGCATCCTGCTAAGGCTTCGGAGATGTTGACTGTGCAATCGCAGCCCGGGCACGGACATGGTTGCCCCCTAGTTCGAGATAGCGTGTGAACGCATCGACCGATTTGGACTGATCTTTCATCGCGTCAGCATAGAGGATCCCCAGCGAAAAATAGACATCCACATAGTTGGGATTGACCACCAGTGCCTCTCGCATGGCACGCTCCGCCTCGACATGCTGCCCGCGCTTTTCGTAAATCAACCCGAGCGTATACTGAGAATCCGGGTTCTTCGGGGCATACTGCACCGCTAGCTTCGCCGCAGACAACGCGTCGTCAAGGTTCGGCAGCACTTCCAGCAGCACATAGCTCTTGAGCACATAGGCGTCGCCAAACGTAGAAT
>JBKJZK010000013.1:0-2569 GCA_046715215.1 Nitrospiraceae bacterium | reverse complement strand
TTGATAACTGTAGCCGGGCGAGATCATCATGCCCTCAACGCCCAACCCCATCATCTCGTCAAAGAACTTCCGCACCCGCTCCGGATTGGCATCGTCAAAAAGCGTTGTGTTCGTCGTCACCCGATGCCCCCGCTTCAGCGCCGCCTTGATAGCCTTCACCGCCACGTCATAGACTCCGTCCCGGCAAACCGCCAAATCGTGCTCGTCCTTCAGCCCGTCCATGTGGACGCTGAACGTGAGAAACTTCGAGGGTTGATACTCGTCGAGCTTTCGCTCCATCAAAATCGCATTGGTACAGAGATAGATATACCGCTCCTGCGCAACCAACCCACGGACAATCGCGGGCATCTCGGGATGGATCATCGGTTCGCCACCGGGAATGCTGACGATCGGGGCCCCGCATTCCTCCGCCGCGGCCCAGCACTGCTCGGGCGTAAGTCGCTTATCCAGTACATGATCCGGGTATTGAATCTTTCCGCAGCCGGCACAGGCCAAATTGCAGCGGAATAGGGGCTCCAACATCAGCACTAGCGGATACCGCTTCACCCTGTTCAGCTTCTGGGCGAGAACATACTTCGTAACAGTAGCCATCTGGGAAAGTGGAACGGCCATTCCTCTCTCTCCTTCTTTTCAATCAATATCGGTAACGGCGGCGACTGGCCACCGAGCTAGCAGATTGTAAATGTTGGCGATTCTAACACTCGATGTCGCCGCCGTCAATTTTCTTCCTGCCTTGTTCCAGCCTTCACACTATGACCGCCCCAGAAAGTCATCGATTCATTGTCGGATCTTTCATCCGGCGCGGCACATCAGGCTACCGAAGCGCGCTCTAATTCTGTTCGCCCTCGCTCCGGCCCAAACCTGCTGCAGCGTTGAGGAAGGTGTCGGCCCATATAGGTCTCTCGATATGACGGCGAGGACCAAATCCAACCGGAAGGGCTTAAGCGAGATTTTCTGCACATCGAAGATCTCCGAATCGGCGAGTGCCTTGCTGTTTGCTCGCCCCCCTCCTACAATACGCCTCCCTGCGAGGCCTCTATGCCCCGTCACCCACATCTCAGGGCCATTCCAGGGCCAAGGTACGGTGTGGAACCTTTCGCGCTGTGGTGTCTTCAGGAGACCTGCCCATACGACCTGGGGAAAGCCTCTCCTTGACCGTCACGCTCCCGAATGAGCAACGGATCGTAGTGCCGAAGCGGTCGCGCGGTGGTCATGAGGTCGCATGATTCCTGACAGTTCGCCGAGAAATCGGTTGAAAGTGCGTTCCTCGTGAAGCGTATCTCATATCTCGCATGCGACGATGCAAACGTACTCATTCCGTCCTGCGCTTCACGATCAACGCTTCACAACGTGCGGCGATTGGTGAACAACTCGGTCGGGGTTCTCGATGAGTGAACGGGTATGACACTTCTGAGGGGATGGTGGAGGTGGTTTGGGCGGCAAAGTCGGCTCAACAAGGTTGTCATCATTGGATTCTTATCCGCGTTGGTGCTGTTTCTCGTCCCTGTGGTTGTGTCCTGGCTCAAGCCAACCCCTATCCATGTAGGCGTCGCCTTCTACACGTACGAGCGCGCCTTCCTACCGGAGAGGAACACCAAGACATATTTTTATGAAAACAGGAACCTGGTGTCTGATTGCAGTCTCCGGCGAATCGAGCAGATATTGCCGAAGGGCCGCGCCAAGACCCCTGATCCGCAGGCCTGGGTCTTGAGCAAATTTCTACTGGAGAATATGTCGGACAAGAGCATCACGAAATTCCGTATGAGCGTCAAATCTCCTCTCGTACGTCCCACCACCACGCTATTTACGACACCGAATGTGGAAGCCACAGGGGCATGGGAAACGATGGCACCTGATGCCCCTCACCTGTATGTGGTTTCCATTCCGGCCATCCCGCCGATGGTCTCAGCGGTTCTCAGCTTGAAAACTCCCATCGACGAGGCCGTGCGTCAATTTGTCTATGTGGATCATGGTCGGGTGACTGTCCAGGTGCCTTTTTTGTCAGCGGACCAGTTCGGGACGTTTCCACTCAAAGTATCTCGCATCAACGCCATGAAGATTTTGAACCGGGAGACGGTACTGCGAACCGGCGATGAAACCTTCGCGAATGAAAAGATTGAGTTGACGATGCTCCGCTCCGACGAGCCCGATCTGAAGGATGAAGACGTGTCGTATCGGCTTCTCCCAAAGGCGCGTGTATGCCCGGAGGGAACGGCTGGCGACTGGTAGGATTCGGGCAATCCGCTGGGTCGTTGTGGAGGTGGCCCGGATGACGATACAGCGAACAAGTGGCCAGCGGCCCACACGAAGTGCGGTTTGGAGGGGCCGGGCGGGGTCGAACCGCTGCATCGCAGTGCAGTGCGTCAGACGACTCTGCAACTACTGACGATGTAGAGCGACACCCCACGACGCCAGAGGAGGAAATCAAGAGGTTCGCCATTGGGCCACGCCGATGGAATTCTTCACGCAAATGCGTCATGATTCACCCGTTGGACTTGGAACTTGATACCGCCCTTCATTCGGGCCTAATCTGGAAAGGAGGAAGGAGGATGGACGCTATGAGTAAAGG
>JBKJZK010000012.1:0-1145 GCA_046715215.1 Nitrospiraceae bacterium | reverse complement strand
GCAGACCACTGTTATGCGCCGCTCGATTTTCCCTGGGTCGTTTCCCGCTTCATCGAACGACTGCAACCCTGCCTCTATCTTTTCGTCGAGACCGAACTCTGGCCCAATCTCTTGTGGCACCTGCGTCGTCGTGGAGTGCCGACTGCTCTCGTGAACGGGCGTCTCTCGACCAGGTCTTTTGCGCGGCAGCAGTGGGCGCCCGTGCGATCGTTCTATCGGACGATGTTGCAGACGCTCAGCCTCTGTCTGATGCAGTCGGACCGGGATGTCGACCGTATCATCGCGCTGGGAGCAGAGGCCTCGCGAGTCAGGCGAACAGGGAATATCAAGTTCGATCAGCCGATACCTGCCGCCACGGAGGGTGGGGCGACGAGGGCTCATCTTGGGCTTCAGAGAATGGAACAGCTGTTTGTGGCTGGCAGTACCCATCCCGGTGAAGAAGAGACCCTCGTGGAGTGTTATCGGGCGCTCGTGACACAGTGTCCTTCTGCAGTCTTGCTGCTGGCTCCTCGACACATAGAACGAGCGGAATCGGTGGAGGCGATGATTCGGGCGCGCGGGCTTGCTGTACAGCGACGCAGTACCATCGGGCAGGCCGGCGCGCTGACGTCTGCCGGTCCCCGTGTGGTGGTCCTCGATTCGCGGGGCGAATTGGCAGGGATCTACCGGGAAGCTGTGGTGGCGTTCGTCGGAGGCACACTCGTTCCGATTGGTGGACACAATTTACTGGAGCCGGCTCAGTGGGCGAAGCCGGTGTTGTTCGGTCCCTACACCGACCACTGTGCGGAGATTGCAGACCTTTTGATCGAGGCGGGCGGTGGCCATCGGGTTCTCCAGGCGGAGGACCTCACGCGACAGGTATTGTCCCTCTTTTCTGATGACGAGGGACGGGAGCGGATGGGCCGGTCGGCTCGTCAGGTGGTCGAACAGAATCAGGGAGCCTTGCAGCAGACCCTGGAGGCCATTGACAGGCTGCTGACGCCGCAGCAAGGCACCAGCGGGTCTTCCCTGGCGGACCGGTCGCTTCCCCTCATGGCTGGACACTAGCAAAAAAAGTGTTGAATCCTGGGACAAAGGTCAGATGGTGGCTGCTGTGGGCCGCAATCCCCTATGGGGTGGTTGCGCGGCTGCGCGCGCTTCTGTAC
>JBKJZK010000011.1:0-5318 GCA_046715215.1 Nitrospiraceae bacterium | reverse complement strand
CTAGGCCTCTTCAAGCCAAAAACTAGGAGTTCTCCTAGCTCCCCAAGCTCTCCGGGTAACGTACAGATACATTCATATTGTCCACTTCATAACCGAGGAGGCTCCCATGGTATCTATTCCTAAAATCGTCGGTGTCGTGTCGTGCAGTTTCTTGCTGTGCCTTGGTCTCTCCAGTGTCGCGTTGTCTCTGGACAAAATCGGCGACGCGGAACCAGGTAAGACGATCAAAGGTGAAGTGTTGCGCGTTGAAGGCGATAACTATGTTTTCGTTAAAAATGGGGAGGACGGAAAAGTGGTGCGGTTGCATATTGACAGCACCACCCAGAAAAAATCTACAAAGATCACCCCGGGCGATAATGTTGAAGCGAAATTCAACGATCAGAATCACGCGATTTCGATTCTAACGGACCAACCTCAGGCCCACTGACCCTCCTCTCGAATCAGCAAGAGGGCTCAATGGGGTGGTAGCAGGAATTGTTCTCAGTGGGAGTCTGTATCTCGGCGCCCAGACTAGATGGTAACGCGTGGTATAGAGGCAGTGGCTGGCCACGCCGAGTCGCTATGACCGCACTGCAATAGGATCTTTCCTGCCTCCGGCAGCACGCATTTTTTCCCACGCGCATGCCGGGCGAGGCATCCAAGGGCGATATTATTATGTGATCTTGAGTGATCGAATCGGTGGACTAGCTGCAATCGCCTGGCTCCGTCCCTTTTCAATCAGGCGCAAGACATGTTCATCACTGTGTACAATTCTGCCGTGCCCCTGGGGTCTCGCATGCAGCACGAAGCTGGGCGATTTACTGCCGGGACTCACGCCCGCAGAACCGAGGATTCACTGTGATGCCGCCGTTCCCAAAGACGCCTACAATTTAACTCACCCTCTCGTCTCATTCCTGGCCTAGGAGACTTCGTCGCCAAACAAACTAGGAAGGTTCCTAGGTTTGCAAACTCTCCCGAGAGCGTATAGGTACATGTGATGCGTTGTTCTATCTAACCGAGGAGGCGCCCATGGTATCTATTCCTAAAGTCGGCGGCGTTGTGTCTTGTGGTTTTTTGCTGTGCCTTGGTCTCTCCAGTGTCGCGCAGGCAGATAATGCGCCCTCGGCGGCAGACGAAATGAAAACTGACCAATCTGATCGTAGGCAAGGCGGTCAAATGAGCAATGAGAATGAGATGGAGGACGCCCAATCACAAGGCGGCAAGACGATCAAGGGTGAAGTGTTGCGCGTTGAAGGCGATGACTGCGTCGTCAAGGGGCAGGACGGAAAGGAAGTGCGTTTGCATATCGACCAAACCACCCAGATGAGCGAAAGAAACATTAACCAGGGTGATCTTATTGAGGCGAAGGTGAACGATCAGAATCACGCGCTGTCAATTCAATCCCCTGATCGCAGAAATGATAAGGCGACCGACTCCACTCTAGAATCAGACCAGACCGGTTCGATAGGGCAGTAGTAATTTTTCTCGGTGAACATGTGCGGGCGTTTTATACATCTACCCGAGGTCTGGGGGCGTCGGGTCGGAGGCGGTCATGCATTTGTGAAGTAGCCGCCGCGGAGGCGGACGCGGCAATGGCAGCCGGAGTCTTGTTTGGACACCATGGTGATGGCGGCTACAGTCGAGACGCGGTGAAACGTGGATGCCAATGCTTCCCGGAAGGTGAAGCAGTTATTTGCACAACTGCGGGACGCCATCGGAACATCAAAAGAAACCGTGGTATTGAAATTCATTTATGCGATCATGCCGATCGTCAGCTTTCCCCATACGCTATTACTACGAGTTCAGAACCACATCGCCTTGATGGAACTAAACCGGAGTCCTATGGAGCGACTCGGGGGAGACCTGAACGCATCACAGGCTCAGTAAACAGCCGGCCTTTGCACGATGACTATGACTGCATAATAAGGAGGAGTATCACATGGAAGGACAAACGCAGGAACATTCAGGGGAAAAACAGCAATTCGGTAACAAAGGCAGCCGTACAAGATCCTCCGTGCATAACGAGCCCGCATTGAAATCGCAAGAAGAGAAACAAAAAGACAAGGAAGCGGGTGCATCCGATATTCAATCTAAAACCATGTCGGACAAGGATCAAACACGGGTCGCAAAATTAGCGTATGACCTGTACGAGCAAGGTGGACGGAGGGATGGGCAGGATCTGGAGGATTGGTTCAAAGCGGAGCGGCGCCTCGCGAGCCAAGGCGCGTAAGCAATTAGAAGTCTGTGATTGGGTCTAGTTCATTTAACGAGTCTATTTTCAGTGAAATTGCCCCTTTCCCCGTGCCGAGGCCTTCCTCAGGCCGGGCAAGATCCTGATCTGATGTTGTACCTTCAAGCGCACTTTCACCGATGTGCGTGGGTGAGCCTCACGCTGTTGAGCTAGGCTGGTTCACATCACCTTTCACGCCCACGTTTCTTGAGAGCGACTTTTTCAGCATCCTGCCATGCCACACGCCAAGCCTCCTACGCCCCAGCCCGAGACGGGCCGCTGATTTTTCGATAGGCGAACAATACCAAAATCGCCCCGATCACGGCCATGATAAATCCGACCGGATCGCTTTCCCCGTACCATCCAAGAACGCGACCGATAAACCCGCCGACGAGCGCTCCCCCGATCCCCAAAAGAATCGTCACAATCATTCCTCCAGGATCGCGTCCCGGCATCAATAGCTTTGCCACAACGCCGACGATCAACCCGAATAGAATCCATCCTATAATCGACATGACGGCACCTCCTACGTGTTGGACGATACTGATTACGCGCAGAGCGCCTGACTATCGTAACCTCATCGTTTATCGATCAAACCGGAAGATATCGGCGTCAGGATTATGCCGGCCAAAATGAAGGTCGGTGATGATCTTCGCCGCAATGACGCTAAACGTGATACCATTGCCGCCGTATCCGAGCGCAAAATAGGCATGCGGAAATTCCGGAGTCTTGCCGATGTACGCCAGGCCGTCTTTGGTCTCGCCGAACGTGCCCGCCCATGTATACGAGACCTCCAGGTCAAGTCGTGGGAACATTTCACTGAAGCGACGCTGTAGTTTTCGGGTCTTTCCGGCAATCAGCTGATCGCTCTTATGAGCAGTGGCATAGGGCACATCTTCGCCACCGACAATCGCTCTGTCGTCTGACGTGGTACGGAGATAAAAATAGGGCCGTGCCGATTCCCATATCAGTGAGCGGTCCGGCCATCCCTCGAAGCTGTCGAGCGGCTCACTAATCAATGCAAACGTACTCTTGAGGGCACCGACATTCTGTTTCAGGTATTGCTGGGACTCGTAGCCGGTCGCAAACACGACTCGTTGTCCGCTGATTCGAAAGCCTGGCTCCATGTACAGGACGACACCGTCGTCGGAAGGCTCCACCGTGGATACCTCGGAGCGGTCGTAGACACGGAGTCCTTGTTTTTTCGCTGCTTGAATCAGCTGATGCGTCAAACGAAAAGGGTCAACCTGGGCATCCCCATAGGACAGAATCGCCCCTGGAGCAGCAAATGATGCGCGTGACTCGATGTCCTTCGCTTCCAAATACTCCACGTGAAAACCAAAAGCCTTGCGCGTGTCATATTCCTTCCGAAGTTTAGACACATCCGATTTTCTGCTGGCAAGATAGAGGCTGGTTTTCCGTTCAAACCCGCAATCGTCCTTCAGTTCACCAGCGAGACGCTCCACCGTATCGATGGCTTCCAGGCCCAGCCTGTAACTGCGCACCGCGTGCGCCTCCCCCACCGTGCCGATTAAGTCATGGAGCTCCGTGTCAATTTCATACTGCAGCAGCGCTGTGCTGGCGGCAGTGCTCCCGCCGCCGATATCTCGTTTGTCTACAAGGACTGTCTCCACCCCTTCCCGCGCCAAATGGTACGCCACCAGAGCTCCCGTGATCCCACCGCCGATGACGGCCACCTCGCAGGATTCATCGTGTTTGAGCGATGGATAGTCGGCAAGGAGGCCATTTTTCAAGAGCCAGAAAGGATGTCCAGACCTTAAGTCCATACTGGCTGTCTCCTGCCGGGCAGGACGCTCATCGATGTTCATTCAGATTGAAATTGTGAAATTACTTAGTGACTCAACTGTCTCTGCTTAATGACTTCCCGTGAACGTCTCCTTGTCCTGGCTCTTGGCTATGCCTGTACTCGTTCGATCCGATCGTCGGTTGCGGGATGCGTCGCGAAGAATCCTCCGGCCCCCGCACCTTCAGCCTGCATCAGCCACGTCAACGTGGTCGCCATGATCCGTTTGCCGTCGCGCCCGGTACGCTGTAAGAGTTCGGCGCCATGGCGATCAGCCGCGTATTCCGCGTCTCGCCCGTAAGGCCGCGCGATCAACAGATCCCCAGCGATCGGCACCAGCCCTGCGCCTGGCACACCAAACGCGCTGAGCAGGGCGGCTGCAACATTCGTCCCGGTCCCGATGGTCCGCAGCTTGGTCACGTGTCCGAGGTCCGCATGCGCGACCTCATGCGCGAGGATGCCTGCGAGCTGCTCATCGTTCGCGCGTTGGAGCAGTCCGGTCGTCACATAGAATTCTCCGCCACCCGCATTGGCGGCATTGATGTGAGAGTCTTTCATCAGCCCGATGCGGACCTGATCCAGCGGGATCGGGTGATCCATCTTCTGCAATAAGGGGGTCATCAGCGTCCTCAGCCGATCAGCCTGTCGTGGATCAAACTGTCCCCCATCAGGGGCCGATTGCTTACCGGCAGTCGGCGCAGGTGACCCGGGCGGCGCCTGCGAGGTGTGCATCGGACAACCTGACAGCAAAAGAACCAGGCCAAACGCGGAGGCAATGGGGACCCATGAAAAGGGGGGTTGGGTTAGAGGCATGGTCGTACCTTTCTCAAGTCTTATTGCTTTTCTTTCAACGTGAGATCGTTCTTCACAGACGTTACTTAGAAGGGAAATATATCGAAGACTGTCTCGCGCCCACGCTTTTCGATGAATTCCTTAAATCGCTCCAGATCTCCCTGGACGCGTGACGACACCACCCCAATTGCATCTCCTACATTTTCAACGACACCCTGAGGGTCATACTCTAATTGCAACATGACCTTTGACCTGGCATCAGAGAGTCGGTGAAATGTCGCGACCCATCCTTTGATGGCGCCGCCTCGACTCGTCAACGCGAGACGCTGGTCCGCCGTCTGCTCTGTGATCTCCGCATCCCACTCTTTGTCCTGGCCCGCGATCTCTGCCTTCCAATGAAGCCGTTTGACATCCAGCTGTTTGACTTCTTTCACACCTTCCATGAACCGGGGAAATTCCTCAAAGTGCGTCCATTGATTGTAGGCGACATACACAGGCACGTTGACTTCAATG
>JBKJZK010000010.1:0-7234 GCA_046715215.1 Nitrospiraceae bacterium | reverse complement strand
ACAGACCGGCAGCACCCATCGAGTCACCAACGCCGCGGTGCCCAGCCCCGCCAGAGCGAAGAGTCCCAGTTGCGCCAACGCGGGAAAGCCGGCGAGGAGGAGGGACGAAAACCCGATGGCCGTGGTCAACACGCCAAGACGCATAGTCGGCCAAATCGACCGCATGGTCGCCTGGGCAGTATCCTGCCGGCTCAGGTGACTGAATAAATGGATGGGGTAATCGTCGACCACGCCCAACAGCGTAATACCGAATCCCAATGTGATGCCGTGGACAAACCCAAACCAACCATTCACCGCGACCATGCCGGCCAGAATCCCGCTCAAGAGCGGAATCAGACTGAGCAGGACCAGCGTCAGCGATCGATAGCTGGCGTATAGAAAAAGAAAGACCAATGTGGCCGCCGCTGTCGAGAGCCACCACATTTCCCGCTCAATCGTTCGTTGGATTTCAACGGCAAACACACCAGGACCGCTCATGAGCAACCGGGCCGATGGTGACGACTCATTGAGCACGCGCTGAAACGACGTCCGGATATCCTGCTGAATCGCTTCCTGCGCATCGGCATCGAACCCCGCGGCTTTGGTTTCGATCACCAACAACGCGCGATGGCGATCAGCCGACATCCAGACTCCGCGATGCTTTGCCGGCGCCTCCCATCCAGACCATGACTGGAGGATCCCGAGAAACGCCCCGGTAGGATCGGTCGGAATATATTCCTTGATCATCGGGGCGAGAGGAGAGCGTAGCTCGTCGAGCCGTTGTTCAAAGGCGGCATGCAAGGAGTCGACTGAAAAAGTATCGGGACCCACCCTGGGACTCAACAAATAGCGTGAGCGAAACAAGACCTGTCGCTCCTCGGGAGACAGCGCCTGCGTTCCATTGCCCACGAAATCGATCTGAGGGTGCTCTCGCAGCCCTTCGCCAACCGCTTTGCTCAGCCGAGCTAATTCATCCGACTGCGCACCCTCGATGGCCAGGAGCATCAGCCGGCTGGCCAGGCCCGAGCGCACTTGAGTCAGCAACGACCGTTGCGCAGCTGTGGTCCCTTCGGGAAGCAGATCGCCGAGTCCGCTATGGACCGACAGGCGGGTCGCGGTGAACCAGAGTGCGCCGATGATGAGAGCGACCCAGATGAGAACTGGCCACCACGCGGCTCTCATTTAGAGGGTCCCCGGCGAAGGGTCATCACCGAGCGGTCACCGTCTGGTGCTCGGATGGCGATGGTGGCAATGCGCCCCTCCGACCCTGACAACAACAAATAGTCCACCATGGATTTCCCGGCTGGATCGTGGGGACGAAGGAGCAACGTCCACTGGCGGCTGGAGCCCTCGACGGTGGTTTCGTAGACCTTCTTCAGTTGTGCCACATCGCCCGTGAGGGTGGCCCGAAAGGCTTCGACAAAACTGCGCAAGGCCGGATAGTCTTCCAATGAAATGGTTTTCTTCACATGCTTTTGTTCACTCTCGAAGGTCACCCGGTCTCCTTCAATGACATAGCGTTCCCGGTACGGCTCCACCACTTCTTTTTCCAGCGTCGACGGAGGGGTGAAACGCAACGTGCCGCGTACGATCAGCGGCTCGGTCAGCAACGACGAGTACGTCGTTTCTTCAAACGACACCGAGAGCTCTCGCCCCTCCTTCAGCGAGGCGACGACCTGCTCGACAGTCCATCCGGTGCTCGCCCGGTCGTCGTGAGATGGTGAACTCTCGACAGCTGCTGCCAGAGACCTGGTCAGCAGCAAGGCACACAGGGGGAGGAGCCAGCTAATGCGAATCGTTCCAAAATTCATAAAAGTTAAACCAATTATCCGGCGCGCGGCGGCAGAAAACCTCAAGCCGATCGGCGTACCGTTGCGTCCACTGCTTCAGATCGGTGGCCCGCTGTTCATGCGAAAGCCGCACCGCATCGCTGAAAGATTCAAGGTACACCTCATACCGGTTCCCTCCCCGGTAGAGCCCGAAAAATAGGACCACAGGAGCGCGGACGGCATGAGCCAATCGCATCGCTCCGATCGGAAACCGGGCTTCACGGCCCAAGAAATTACAGACAACAGCCTGATCGTCCGGCATCACACGATCGCCCATGATGCCGACGACGCCGCCCCTATCGAGACATTCTTTCACTTGCAACATCGTATCCGCCCCACCGACCTGGATGACCGTTTCGGCTACGGCGGGGTTCAATTCCTGGATTACGCTACGAATCAAGGGCGCGTTCTGCTCGTCCATGAGGACGCGGACCTCGATGTGCTGGCGGGAAAGCCCCACTGCACGGACCACTTCAAAACTTCCGAGGTGCGACCCTAAAAGCACACAGCCACGGCCTTTCGCCAGCTCCCGGTCGAGCGCGTCTAGACCATGCACCTGAATCTCGAACAGATCGAACCGGCCGCCCAGGAAATAGACCCGGTCAAGAATCGTTGAGGAAAACGCATGATAATGGCGAATGAGATCGCGCCAACTGACGGGATGGCCGAGGGCTTGCTCGCGAAATCGCTCGATCGCCCGGCGGGCTGCTCCTGAGCCCAGGAGAAAATAGACGCAAATTGGGTACAGCAGCGCCCGTGCAACTGGGCGGCCAAGCGATTGCGCCACCCACGCCATCATCCGAATGCTGGTGCGACTGCCGCGCTCCTGTTGCTGTTGCCAGGCGAGACTCACACCCGTTCCGCTTGCGCCTCTGTGCCAGGCGTGAACTCGATTGCGCCGGACGCAATGAGACGCGCATCCACCTGGCAGGAAAATGTGGCCCGACCGGCCCCCTCCTCATCCACGTGAATCGTCACGACCTCGCCCGGCCTGAGAGGAGAGGAAAACTTCACCAGGGGCAGACCTGTCACCACCAATGGAGCCGCCGATACACGACGCAGCGTCTCGAGCACTTCATTGAGCAGCACCACGCCGGGCACCACGGGATAGCCGGGGAAATGCCCCGCGAGCGACGGATGGTCGTGGCCGATCGACAGCACGCGCTCATGCACCATAGCGCTGCCCTGCCAGCCATTGCCGGGCCAGCTCACTCACCGATTCACGTGATAATTTTCCGGTCGCATTCCGGGGCAGACTGGGCACACAGACTAACGGGCGAGGCAGAAACACCGGATCAATGTGCCTCCGCAAGGCGCGCTGAATCTCCTCGCTGGTCTTTCCTGGAGCCACGACAAACGCCATCAGTCTGGTGACGAGATCGGTCTCCTCCTCAGGCATAAAAAAGAGACCGTCCAGAACACCGTCGATCTCCAGCAATTTTTGATTCAAGTCGCCGAGCGACACACGATGGCCGGCGACGTTCACCTGATCCGCTTCCCGACCATGCACCACAAACATACCCTGCGCGTCGACGGTGATGCGGTCCGGTACTCGAACCGGCGCGGGAAGATAGTCCGCGTGCACGTTCCACCGTATTTCATCCGGTTTAAGCCGCACGCCGTCTAAGGGTCGCCAGGAATCGCCGTCTATCGTCCGCCGCTCGGCCACACTGCCGGCTTCGGCAAATCCGAAAATTTCGTGCACCTCGGTTTGAAAGTGCCGCTCGGCCTCTTGAGCCAAACTACGAGAAAGAGGCGCGGTGGCAGACAAGATGAGCGCGACGGGTGGAATTCTCACGCCTTCGGTGACACAGGCGCGGAGATGCAATGGCGTGGTCACGAGAATCCGTCGACCCGTCACATCGGCCAAGGCGCTCCTGATGTCGGAGGGAAAGAGCGGTCGCCCGGCATGCATGACCAACCCATGCATCACCGGCAACATCACGGACGCTTCCAGTCCGAACATATGTTGATGCGGAACGGTCGCCACCACCGCAGCGCGATCTCCACTCTTAATGCCGAGCCTAGCTCCAGTCGCATAGGCGACCGTCGTCAACGCTCCCCAGGTTTTCTTGTTGGGCATCGGTTGGCCGGTACTTCCCGAGGTGAACGCGACCGCCACGACTTGATTCAGCGGGACTCGCGGCATCTCCCCTGGCCAGGGAGCCCGGCCTCCCCGTGGTTGGATCGAGACGGACTCGATCCCCTCAATCGTTTCGTCCCGATCTGTCACGCCGTAGCTGTCAGGATAGTCGCCGGCAATGCGGCGAAGTGTCTGGGGAGCCCGGTTTTGCGGAAGCAACGTCAACTGACGACGTAGGGTCGCGGCGGCAAAACCCACCAGAAACTCATAGCGGCTGGTCGTGAGATTGAGCACCGTGGGCCGATCGGGTAGCGACTCAGCGAGTCGAGCGACGTCGGACAAGAACTGTCGGGCGGTGCGAGGCACTCCCTGCTCCCAGGCCAGCACATCGTCCGGATTGTAGGGGCCGATCAAGGGCGCGTCGTGCATGGCACCACATTGGGCATCACTTCGTGCGGTTCTTCTCAATCGCCTTGGTCAAAGTTCGCAGGGACGAAAAGATGGCATTGATCTCCGGATCGCTGGAGCGAAGCTGATAGCCGTACGATTGCGAGATGGCGAGCGAGAGTTCTAACGCATCAATCGAATCAAGACCGAGCCCGTCGCCGAACAGGGCCGCCTCAGGCTGTATCGTGGCCGGATCGACCTTGAGCCTGAGCGTCTGGACAATCAGCTTGGCGACCTCTTGTTCTAGGGGAGAAAGGTCTGAGCTCGTCATGCGTTGTTCTCGACTTTCACGGCACGATAATCCCGCAGTAACCCGCTCCACCACTCCTTCAGGGTACAGTCGGCAAAGCCGGCATCCTTGAGCGCCTGCATGATCTGTTCAGGCGGTACGCAGTACTCGGTGGTGTCCCACCAGTACCCCATGAGCGTCTGCATGTCGCGATTTCCCGTGGTGGCTGAAAACACCTTTCCTAGAACTGTCTTGATATAAAAGCGCGAGAGCGTCCGGAGCATCGCAGATCTGGGCCGTGAGATCTCCAGCAACAGGACAATGCCGCTCGACTTGAGTACGCGACGGTATTCGGTAAAGGCGCCCTTGAGATCGGGAACATGCCGAAGCGCGTAACCCATGCTAAGAAAATCAAAGCTGCGGTCCGGAAAAGGAAGACGCTCGCCCACGCCACGCACCAGATTTCGGCAGGGGCTTTTCTGTGCCTCGCGCAACATACCGATACTCGGATCGAGTCCGACCACCGAGCCAGACGGTCCCACCAGATCGAGAGCACACTGGGCAACCAGTCCTGGTCCGCAGGCGACATCGAGGACATGCATGCCAGCCCTGAGCCCGGCCTCCTGCAAGGCCTTGCGACGATACCACAGCCCGGAGCCGAACGCTGTTGCCTTATCGATGTTGCGATATTGATAGGCGGTGCGGTTGAAGAGCTCATTGAGAAATCCTTGTCGGGCCTCTACTTCGTCGTAGTATTGACGCAACGGCGGATGGGGCGCGACTGTTTGACCGGATGGGCTAGTGGATCGTTGGCCGGTTGGTTCAGCGGACTGACTCATAAGGCCTCCCGAGACTCAGACGGCCACACTTGTAGCAGGACTCTTTCATGCAGGGCAAGTGGGTGCTAATCCCCTTCTCAGAAGAATGACTGGACCGAAAACACGACGTCGTTATCCCGGTCGCGGTGATTATATTAGAGCCGGAGGACACAATTCTGCGAGAAGGTATAGCGCGAACCGGCAAACCAGCGGAAGTCGTCTGATTGATCCCCGAGTGCATAGCGCAAATAGGAACCGGAAAGCATAATCTTCCAGCGATCCGTCATATCCGCCAGCATACCGACCGTCCCGCCTCCCCCGACGCGATGCCGCTCTTCGTAGGCCCTGCTGTAATTCGCTTCCGTCTCTGCAAATGCAAAATAGACTTCGCGCTTGAACAGCTGCGTTTCTGCCGCGGCACCGACGCCCACATTGCCCACCCCGTTGCTGCATAGTTCGCAACCGTTGTGCCGGATCGTCTGCATCCCCACATTCACCTTCCAGGAGGGCACCTTCGAGAGAGAATCCATCGGGGCCAATGAAATAATATTGATCGGACTAAATCTCTCAACGCGAGCCTGCGATTGGTCATGATAGTGTCGTAACGCAATCGACATGACTTCGATTTGCGCGTCGGGTGTGAATCCTGGCTCCGGATCCAGCAAGTCATGATAGGCCGCACGGACGCTCACTTCTTCAAATGCACGATGATTCCTCCATCCCGCACCGACACCGATGCGGCTGGTGCCATGCCCTAAATCTGGCTGCTTCACGTACGGCTCGATCGGCAGATCGCGCGGCGCCACTTTCAATTCGCTTCTGGCGCGTAAGATCATCCGATTCTTGTCTTGATATGGAGCGCCTTCCTCTCCTCCGATCGCGCTATGCTGGAGCAGGTAATCCGATGCGGTTTCCAGCAAAAAGGCTTGCCGATCCGGTTGCAACGCGCGAAACCCCTCTCCCTGCAGGTCTGCGGGACTTCTAATCAGGCGATCGAACCAGGCACGCTCTTCAGGCGACATCGACGCTCGCTTGCGCCGCACCAACGTGCTTCTGGACGGTCGGGACACCACCTCGCCGACCAGTCCCGATTCCCGCAACAGCCGAACGGTATCCACCGGGATGGTATAGAACTGAAACCGGTCGAGCAAATGGACGGACGGCTCAGCAGCCTCAATGAGAGAAAGGATGTGATACGCGCAGTTTTCGCCGAAGAAAAAGTAATCGAAATACGCATTCCCTAATTCCCAGGTGTGCATAAGGAGTCGCCGCACTTGAGGTGCAGTCAGGTTTAATCGGTATTCCCAAATATCTCGATTGTCGATGTCGCGGTATTCCTGCACTTTGAGATAGTACGGAATGGTCGAAAAGTACCCCGGATAGGCACCAAACATACCTTTGATCGCATATTCCAGACCCGCATCGGGCGGCAATTGTGCCGCATAGTTGATCGTGTAGGCGAGTATCCGGGTCTGGGGCGTTTGTTCCCTCCCGTCCACGCGTAGGAACGTGTGGCCGAACATGGAAGACGGGTTATTCATGAATCCAGCCGGAAAGATGACGGTGATCGCGTCCGCATTGAATTCGTCGAACCACCGCGTGAACCGTTCGCATGGCTGCGAGGGCAATCGACGCTCGTCGAACTGAAGCCTCTCGTTGAGCCAGTGATACCGCGCGACAAACGCGCATTGCGCCGGCTGCTTTGATCGCCCAACGAGTTCATCAGAGAAAAACTTTGTCAAGGTCGCGGCCAACTCGGATCGAGGATCGGTCTTGCCCTCTGGAGCCAGAAAGAATCCCGGATCGTCCTGCATGCTGCTGATACCGCCCGTCAGCGTGCGACGATAGT
>JBKJZK010000009.1:0-6044 GCA_046715215.1 Nitrospiraceae bacterium | reverse complement strand
GCAGATCGCCTCCAAGCTGCTCTCCATTGCCCTCACCTCTCGCGACAAATCCAGCACCAACCCAGTTCCGCTCTGCGGAGTGCCCTACCATGCCGCGCAAGGTTATATCGCAAAGCTCCTCAAGGCTGGGCGGACCGTCGCACTCTGCGAACAGGTGGAGGACCCGAAACTCGCGAAGGGTCTCGTGCGCCGCGAAGTCGTTCGTTTGTATACGCCGGGCACGCTGATCGATACTGAACTCCTCTCTCCGGGAGAGTCGCATTTCCTGGCGGCTGTCGCCTTCTCCGACGCCATGGGCCCATCTGCCAAGGGGCAATCTGTCATTGGACTGGCCTGTCTGGATGTCTCCACCGGGGAATTTTGGATGACAGAGTTCCAGGGGGCACAGGCAGAGATCCAGCTCATGGATGAACTGGCTCGGCTGGAACCACGGGAAGTACTGCACCCCGATTCCGATACGAATGCCGGATCGTGCCTGACTCGCCTGCGTGGGCCACGCCTCTGCGCACAACCCTCGGCCTCCTTCAATCCCAAAGATGCCGCGCAACTACTCCAGATACAGTTTGCGGTGCACTCGCTCGACGGATTCGGCTGTCGCGGCCTGACTGCCGGGATCGGAGCCGCCGGAGCGGTCTTGCGATATTTTCGTGATACCCAGCCAACCGCCTCCCTCGCACACCTCCGCCGTCTACACACGCGCTGGAGCGGCGATGCGATGCATTTGGATAGCGCGACGATTCGCAATCTCGAACTCGTACGACCTTTGGGAGTCGGTGAGCACCGATCGGGACAGGACCAGCCAACGGTCTTGTCGGTGTTGGACCGTACCGCGACGGCCATGGGCAGTCGCTTGTTACGCGATTGGCTCGTCAGACCGCTCCTCGATCACGGCGCCATTCACGCTCGCCTCGAAGCGGTCGGCGAGTTGAAAGACCGGATTCAACAACGCGTGTCGCTCCGGACCACGCTCCGTGATGTGCAAGATATCGCTCGTTTGAGCAGCCGGGTGACGCTCGGCGTTGCAGGACCTCGCGAACTACTCGCGTTGAAACAATCGGTGAGCGCCCTGCCAGAGTTACGGTCTCACCTCCAGTTGTTCCGTGCTTCGTTGCTGCTCGGTGTCCTCGAGTCCTGGGACGACTGCCGCGATGTGCATGACGCAATTGAGCAGGCCGTCAAGCCGGATGCCCCGATGTCGCTCCGTGACGGCAGCATGATTCGGGAAGGGTACCATGCCGGGGTCGATGAACTTCGCAAGGCGAGCACGGAAGGCAAAGGATGGATCGCCTCGTTGGAAGTCAAAGAACGGGAGCGAACGGGGATCGACTCTTTGAAGGTTCGCTACAATCAGGTGTTCGGCTACTACATCGAAGTTACCAAGACCCACCTGTCCCGTGTCCCGCCTGATTACATGCGCAAGCAGACGCTGGTCAATGCCGAACGATTCATGACGCCGGAGCTGAAAGAGTTAGAAGAGCGTGTCACAGGCGCTGAAATTAAATTGCTGACGCTCGAGCAGGAGCTGTTCGAACAATTGCGCGTACGCTTGGCGAATGAGGTGCCTCGTCTTCAAGCCATGGCCCAGACCGTCGCGTTGCTCGACGTCCTCGCCGGTCTGGCCGAGACCGCCGCATTACATTGCTACGTCAAACCCCTCGTCGATGAGAGCAGCACGATCCTCATTCGGGAAGGACGACACCCTGTCGTGGAGCAGCTCAGCAGCGATCTGACCTTCGTACCCAACGACACGGCCCTCGACTGTGAGGGCAACCGTCTCGTGATCCTCACCGGGCCCAATATGGCAGGGAAAAGCACCTACCTCCGCCAGGTCGCGCTGATCGTCTTGTTGGCGCAGATCGGGAGTTTTGTGCCTGCGGCCGAGGCCCGCATCGGACTCGTCGATCGGATTTTCACGCGCGTAGGAGCCTCGGACAACCTGGCCGCCGGACAGAGCACCTTTATGGTGGAGATGATCGAGTCCGCTCACATCTTGAACAGCGCGACTTCCCGCAGCTTGATTCTCCTGGATGAGATCGGCCGAGGGACCAGCACCTACGATGGACTGAGCATCGCCTGGGCTATTGCGGAGCATATCCAAGACCGCCGGCACTTGGGTGCCAGAACGCTGTTCGCCACGCACTATCACGAAATGACGCAACTGGAAGGGTTACGCGAGGGGATCAGAAACTATTGCGTCGCGGTCCAGGAACGGGATGGCGACGTGGTCTTCTTGCGTAAAATCGTACCGGGCGGTGCAGACCGCAGTTATGGTATTCATGTCGCCAAACTGGCGGGGCTCCCTCCAACGGTTATCGCCCGGGCGCAACAAGTTCTGGCCCAGTTGGAACAATCGGATACTGCCATCGAGGGCACGTCGATATCTTCGGAAAAAGAACCGCAACGTGCCTCACTCCCGCAGCCACATCCGATCATCGAGGAGGTGAAACAGATCGACCTCTTCTCCATGACCCCGCTCGATGCACTCAATCGCCTCGCTGACCTCCAGCGCCGGATCGGGTCAACCGACCAAGATAATCACGAGAAATAAAAAAGGCGGCATCCCCTTTCGGAGATGCCGCCTTTGCAGTCAGTGACTGTCTCAGCTCAGTGACCGGACCCAAGGTTGTACTTCGCGGTCCAGGGAATCAAGCCAGCGACGGGCTGTCCACCTGGGAGCAATACATCATACTGCATGGGTATAGCGGCCCCATCAGGAGACTTCGGTGAGGTATTGAGTCCTTGCTTCGCTGCTGCACAGCCTGCTTCAATTTCGCTCTTCCCCGCACACTCCTTCAAACGAAGAGCAGAGATGCTGAGCGGCTTCCCCATGGAACCGGCAACTTCCGGAAGCTTCTTGACCGAGGAAATGACACGATGATTCTGCTCTGGCTCCGTCGCGACGAATTCAATCAGGTCTGTCGTGCTGGAGGGCGGCACTTCCTTGGCGGCAGCCGGTCCCGCATGGGGACGGCCCATCTTCTTGAGTTCTTCCCAAGCCCCCTTGTCTGCGTAGAATTTCAGATTTTTGCCCGGGTGAATCTTCTGCCAGAAATGGCCGCTTTCAGCGTTGCCGCCGAACACAGCCACATTAATCCAGACCGCCTCATCATAGGGATCGAGCACAATCACACGACCCTGCAATGTCGTCGGCTTGCTCATATCGCCCCACTCAAAACGTTCTTGGAATGACTCGATCGCCAATGCAGTGGAGGCCGCAGAAACCACCAGCGCTACGGCGGCCATCACGGCCCATCCTTTAGTATGAAACTTCATATTCCCGTCCTCTCTTAACAGGACATGAAAGAATTAAGACTGGGTAAGGTCTATTCCTTAATAACTTTAAAGCCAGTGATCGTCCGACCATCCAGGCTCACTTCCATGGCGACGAGTTCCTGGGAGGCCTTAATGATCTGGTCCATGAGCGCCTTATCCTTTACAGCCAACCGGACGGTCGTGGCGGCATGGTACCACCCGGAATAGGGGTTGTTCTTATCCGTTCCACCCACAAAGCCCCAGCCGCAGCAGCTGAACAATGGATCCGGTGGTTTCACATCGAGATCGGAAGACGAACGGCCATTCGGGGTTCCTGAACCAGGCTCACCGGCATTCCAATATTGAATTCCGAAAAGCAGCTCTCCATCTGGATTGTCGGCCCACTGTGACCATACCCGGCCCTTGAGAGTCTTGGTGATTTCACCCTTCATGGGCTTTCCACCGACGATGTTGTCAGTCGGACCAGCACCAGTACTAACCACATCAGCAGAAACGGCAAACTCGGCCGTCAGCATGCCGATCACAGAAAATGCTGTAACGGCGGCTATAAGTATGACCCTTGGCATACCTAGTCCCTCCTTCATAAAAATAACAACCACAATAACCGATGGATACTTAGTTCAAGGACGACGAAAACTACAAAAGAGGATCACGCAGTCACAAGTAATGGTATTTCAGCATATCTCTTTGTTTTTCTTCGTGCTCCGTCCCCTCGATCGAAAACTGTTGTCAAAAGTTTCGATCATGGTACTGAAATCATGAAACCGTGTCAAGAAATTGTTCACCCTGCCGTTAAGTCCGGACATAACTAAATAAACATTTAATAATCAATAGCTTACAGATAACTACGGGGGAGTTTTTGAGCCACTGTTGATCTATCGATGAGTTTCTATTAGAAGATTCTCATCTATGGGACTGCAGACTGCGCGAGGCGAGAGGCCCAAGCCCGGTGATCGCGAGGGAGTCCAGTCCAAAAAATTGGCGGCCCACGTTGAAGACCTGCTCCACATTCACGCGATCGATATGAACCAGCATGTCGTCCAATGACGTATGTTTTCCGTATGTGAGCTCATCCTTCGCCAATTTGCTCATGCGGCTATGCGAACTCTCCAGGCTCAGCATCAAGCTGCCCTTCATCTGGGTCTTCGCCAGCTCAACCTCTTTCCGTTCGACGCCTTTGATGCCGATCTGCCGAATCTCTCGGCAGACAAGATCCACGACACGATCCACCTCTTTCGGCCTCGTCGCCGCATACACGGTGATCATACCGCCATCCGAATAGCCGGACAGGAAGGAGTAGATCGAATAGACGAGACCCCGCTTCTCTCGGACTTCCTGGAATAATCGCGAACTCACACTGCCGCCCAACACGCTGTTGAGCGTATATAACGCATACCGATCCTGGTGTCCTGCGGCAACGCCTTTGAGTCCGAGACAGAGATGCACCTGTTCCAACCGTTTCTTCTTCAGCAAGACACCGCCATGCACGTCAGGAGGACGACGCCCGTTGGTGTGGCCCGCCTTTGCAGCCCGGCCCTTGCCGAAATACCGGGCGACCAGCCGATCAAGCTTGGCCTGCTCAAAATTTCCGGCAATCGAAACCACGGTCTGCCCCGGATCGTAGTAGGTCTCGATATAGTTCAGCAGATCCTGGCGTCGCAGCCCTCTGATCGTCTTCTCTCGGCCTAGAATAGAGCGACCAAGCGGATGACGCCTAAGCACTTGGCCCATGTGGAGCTCTTGCACAAGATCTTCCGGATCGTCCTGGACCATGCGGATTTCTTCCAGGACGACTTGTTTTTCTTTTTCGACTTCTTTGGATTCGAAACGGGAATGGTGGAACAGGTCTGAGAGGAGTTCGAGCGCGCGATCCAGTTGCTGATCCAACACCTTCACGTAATAGGTCGTCGTCTCCCGCGAGGTGAAGGCATTCATCTCTCCGCCAAGCGCATCGATTTCGCGCGAAATTTCGGCGGAGGAACGATTGCGCGTTCCCTTGAAAAGCATGTGTTCGATGAAGTGGGAATATCCTGCCTGGGAAGGCTGTTCGTCCCGCGACCCAGTGTTGACCCACACGCCGACGGTGACCGACTTGAGCGTCGGCATCCGTTCGGTCACCACCCGTACACCGTTGTCCAGGACGCGCTTGCGATACAAGACAGCTACCTGGCGGACGGATCCGGAGTTCCAGCCCCGGTCGGGGCCGGCATGGCTTCCTTGCGACTGAGGCGGATCTTTCCCTGCCGATCCACTTCCAGGACCTTCACCAAGATTTGATCGCCCTCCTTCACCTCGTCGGATACGGCTTGGACTCGATGGTGCGCCAGCTGCGAGATGTGCACCAGTCCATCTGTTCCCGGCAGGACCTCGACAAACGCACCGAAGTCCATGATTTTTCGAACCGTGCCCATGTAGATCTTCCCGATCTCGACTTCTTCGGTAATCCGACTGATCATTTCTTTGGCCTTCTCGGCCGAGGCTCCGTCAACCGACGCGATCGTGACGGTTCCACTGTCGTCGACATTGATTTTGACCCCGCAATCCGCAATGATGGCGCGGATCGTTTTGCCGCCCGGACCGATGATCTCGCGGATCTTGTCCTGCTTCACCTTCATCGTGAAGATCCGTGGCGCGTAGGCCGACAGTGTGGTTCTTGGCGCTGGGAGCGCCTTCTCCATACAACTCAAAATGTGCAAACGGCCGACTTTGGCCTGTTCCAAGGCCTTCTGCATCAAGGCCGACGTAATGCCGCCGATCTTGATATCCATCTG
>JBKJZK010000008.1:0-10123 GCA_046715215.1 Nitrospiraceae bacterium | reverse complement strand
GGATTCGAGCTTGGGATTGTCTCCAACTTCGACTCCCGGCTCTTTCCTGTGATGCGGGGACTCGGCATCGACCGGCTCTTCGATACCGAGACGATTGCAAGCCTCGCCAGGGCCGCCAAGCCGGCGTCGAAGATTTTCGAGATTGCTCTCGAGAAGCATCCGATCGATCCGGACGAAGCGATGCATGTGCGAGATAGTGTCCGGGACGATAAGGACGGTGCGACGCAGGCCGGGCTGACCGGCGTGTTGCTGGATCGAGCAGGGCGCGTTCAGGCGTCGGGCGGGATTGTGATTCGGACGTTGGAGGAACTTCTTCCGCTAGTAGGATGCTGAAAAATGGGCGGGGTGGCTGGGACGATCCCTTTGCTCGCGCAACGCGCGGCCTCAGAAGGATGAGGAGGGGGCGGCCAGGTGCCCTCCTTGCGCGCAGTAGAGGACAGCCTTGGCCACCCCCTAAAGAGAAGTAGAGAGAATTGGAAGGCCCTCGCTCGGGGCAAAGCGCGTCTTGGCGCGCGAGGGTTGGGCGGGTGAAGAAGCCTGGCCTTTTTGAGCATCCTACGGGAGCGGTCTCCTATGCATAGTTTTTCTTCAGCATGCGGGTGAGGGTATTAAAGGAGTAGCGGAACCAGATCTTTGGCGCGGCCCTGCAGCGAGAGGTCAACCAGGTCCGACTGTGGGGTGCTTTGGAGATTGATCTCGATGACCAGCGCACCGACCTCCTTCGCTTCCGACGCAAAGCCAGCAGCGGGATAGACGACTCCCGATGTGCCGATCACAAGGAGGAGGTCGCAGGCCCGGATTGCCTGATCACAGCGGCGCAGGTCTTCCTCCCAGAGCGACTCCCCAAACCAGACGATATGAGGCCGGAGCAGTGCATGGCACAGGCGGCACGTCGGCAGGATGGGAAGCGGGATCTCCCGGTTTTCCGAGATGACGCCACAGCCCGTGCAGCGAACCTTCCAGATGTTGCCGTGAATTTCAGAGAGGCGTTGTGAGCCGGCGGCTCGATGGAGCCCATCAACATTTTGCGTGATCAGCCACAGTCGATCGGTCCATCGCTGTTCAAGCTCCACGAGCGCGTCATGGGCAGGATTCGGCGATTTCGTAGCAATCAATTCGCGCCGCCAGTTGTACCATTCCCAGACTAATCGTGGGTCACGAGCAAAGGCCTCCGGGGTCGCAAGATCCTCCGCGCGAAAGTTGCGCCATAAGCCGTCCTCCCCGCGAAAGGTCGGCACACCGCTATCCGCAGAAATTCCAGCTCCCGTGAGGACGGTCACCTTTCGAGCGGAGGCGAGGTGCGTTCGGGCGAGGAGGATCTGATCGTCGGTAGCCATGCTCGGATGTGCGAATAGTACCGCATTTCGAGGCAACGAATCTGCGTGGTATAGTACGCGTCGTTATTCTTGTGAGGAACATGATGAAACAGATTCTCATGGTGGGGGCTGGATCAGTCGGTGGGTTCTTCGGTGCACATTTAGCGAAAGCGAAGCTCTCTGTGTCTTTCCTGCTGCGGCCCAAGACGCTCGCAGCCGTGAAGCAGAATGGCCTCACGATCCGCAGTGCCAATGGCTCCTTTACCGTGCATCCACCAGCCGTATCTGATCCGCGAAATCTCCCGAAACCGGACCTGATCATCCTATCCGTCAAAGCCTACGACCTGGATGAGGTGCTGACCCAAATCGAGCCGGTCCTGACCGATCAGACCGTCATTTTGACCCTGCAGAATGGGGTCGATACCGAAGACCGTGTACTGGCGCGCGTTCAACGGGATTGTGTCGTCGGTGGTATCGCATATATCTATACCAAGATCGCAGCGCCCGGCGTCATCGACCATTACAAGAAGGGGGCTGTCGCGATCGGGGAGTTGATGGGGCATCAGAGCCCTCGTCTACTGGCCATCGCAGATTTGTTCACGCAGGCGGGGATTCCATGTCAACTGGTCGAGGATATTCGGCGTAGCAAGTGGGAGAAGATGTGTTGGAATTGCGTCTTCAATCCCTTGACCGTGATGATCGACGACAAAGTGGCCAAGGCGCTCGACCATCCCGAGATGCTGCGAGTGATTCATCAGATCGTCGGAGAAGTCGTGGCGGTGGCGGCCACAGTGAAGGTGCCATTAGCCGCCGATATGGCGGAGAAGGTGGTCCGTTGGACGAGCGAGATACGGGATATTCATACCTCGATGTATGACGATTGGAAGGCTGGTCGGCCGACCGAGATCGACTTTCTGAACGGGCATGTCGCGAAGCTCGGTCGGGAATTCGGCATTCCGACGCCGCTGAACGACCTGCTGACGACGGTGGTCAAGACCATCACCGAGCGGGATCGAACCGGTCCCGGTATCGTGCGGATCGACGGGGCGGTGGTTCAGCCTGTCTCGTTCGATCGACCCGCGATCGTGGCCTTGCCGGCAGAACATCATCTCGATATTTCGACCGTGATGCCCGGTATGAAGGGAAAAGGGATTCGCATGAAGGGCCTGCTCGATATTCCGGCGCTGGCCATCGGGGCGGATCATGTGACGGTCCATTCGGCAGACGCCAAATATTCAGTCTGTCTCACACTCCAACAGGCAAGAGAGTATGGGGTTCTGGTCTATGAACTCGATGAAGCCGCGTTGCCTGATGCGAAAGGCGGTCCGTTCCGGTTGGTGACACCAGGTCTCGGAGATCTGTGCGCCAACGTGAAGGGGGTCGCGCGGATCGAGGTGACCATCGGAACCGGAGTAGATACGCGGCCAACGAATTGCTAGTCGCAATCGTTCGTGAAACGCAAAAAGTGAAACGTGAAACGTTCGAATCTGCAATCGAGCGACGCTTCACGCGCCATGGCCTGTGGCGCTGGCGCCGCATATCACGCCAATCCGGCTATGTGGATATCGTTGAAAAGTCTTTAACCCGACACGAAAATCACAAGTGTATTGTGAGCGCGGTGAGGCGAAATTCTGGCTGGAACCGACAATCGAACTGGCGCAGAATTCCGGTATGGCTGCTCGGCAAATCCGGGTTGCGAAAACTCTTATCGAGGAGCATGAGGATGAAATCCGCAACGCTTGGCAAAAGCACTTCGAGTGCTGAGGTAACGAACATCTCTAGGCATGGTTTCTGGCTGCTCGTGGCTGATGAGGAGCTATTTGTTTCGTTCAAAGAGTTTCCCTGGTTCAAAGACGCATCTGTATCAGAGATCCTGAATGTCGAGCGGCCCCATCCTCATCACCTGTATTGGCCTGGTCTTGATGTGGATGTAGCGGTTGAATCCATCAGGAATCCGGAGAAGTTTCCACTCATCTCAAAAGCATTGCTCCCCACGAAGCCTTCCAGCCGACAGGTAAAAGCCGCCGCTAAGCTTCGCCCGCATTCTTCATGACGGTTTGTCGCGAAGCCTTACCAACAAGCCAGGCGAGGGGCGCGAGGCTAGAGGACATATGGCACCTTTGGAGTCAGGCGTAAGTATTGACTTATAGGTGCATGGGCTATTTATCAAAGAAGGGCGCCGACGATTTTTTCGAAAACAACAGCCGGCCGGCACGCTATCTTCGATTGCGAGACCTATGACGGCCAGCAGGTTCCAATCGTATCCATCTAATTTCCTTTCGTCATGCTGCATAGCTTTATCAAGAAGTCAGACGACGCCTCTTCGCGAGCATGAGATCGCTGAGGCGCGGCTGAAGGAGGTCAAACATGGGGGAGAAAATGGGGCGAGAGTCTTTGTGTTCCCTAACTCTCGTTTCAGACTGATCGCCAGACGCGACGACTGATCTTTAGCGTTCGGCAAAAAAAAGGGCGTGCCTTTAAGCACGCCCCCTTAACTCAGGGCCATCAGCAGACTGAAACGGCTACTTCAATGCGTCAATGCCGGCGCCAAAGTTAATGTGAAACGCCGCCCCGTTCATCACCAGAGCCGGAACCGACTTGACCCCGGCTGCTTCCGCTTCTTTCACACGAGATTTGTTCGTGCCGAGATGGACGCTTTCCACGGCATATTTCGCCGGATCAAGGGCGTTGGCGACGCTTTGCTCGGCTGCGACGCACACCGGGCATCCCGCGTGGTAGAAAACTGCTTTGCTTTTCATCATGGTCTCCCTTCGAATGTGATGGTTTTGGGTGAGGTTGCCATATTCACGACAGCGTAAAAACACCACCAGCTTCAGGGCAGCAGACACTTTTCGGCTCCCCGTCTACCTGGTGGGGTAACGTACTGACAATCTGACAATGAAAGCAATAAAAAAATCACCGCTCGGGGTGCGCCATCTATCAGACGCTCGAACCGGTCTTTCTTGTCTATTTGGTCTGTTTGGTTGAACGAGGTTAACCAGATGAACATTCCCTCGTCTCGCCCGTCGCGCTTGTCTCGCGTGGCGACTGCGCAGGTTAGCGAATGACCTGAATCGCTTTCCACCGTTCGGATCGATAGCGCAACAATAGTAAGACCATTCGGACCGTCCAATCTGCAATCATGGCGCTCCACACGAAGAGCACATCCAGTGCGAGCCAGGGACCTGCGATGACCGCGAGGGGTAGGCGGACTCCCCACATGCCGATCGTCGTGGCCAACATGATGAACCGGGTGTCGCCGGCTCCACGTAACGATCCGGCCAGGACCATGGTGAGGGCCAGGGGCACTTGGAGGATGGCGACGATGCGCAGGAACACCGTCCCGAGTTCGACGACGGCTTCGTCGTTGGTAAAGGCACGGAGCAGCGCGTAGGGAAAGAAAAAGAACAGCGCGCCCATCGACGCCATCGCGACGGTTGCCAGGCGATTCGCTTCCCAGTTTTCGAGTTTGGCCCGGACATATTTCCCCGCGCCGATACTCTGCCCCACCATCGTGGCTGCTGCGATCGCGAAGCCGTATCCCGGCAGGAACGACAGGGATTCGATCGACAAGCCGACTTGATGGGCGGCGTAGGTCACAGTGCCGTACAGTAGGACGATCTTGGTGTAGAGGATAATCCCTGTCTGTTGAAATATCCGTTCGCCGGAAACCGGTGCTCCAATTTGCCATGTGGAGCGCAAGAGATCGCGGCGTACGTGGAGTGATTTTCGAAAGAGTTCTCGGCAGGTCCAGAGGAGATAGGCCAGGCCCGTTCCTTCCGCGAGACCAGCTGCCACGGCCGCTCCGGTGATACCCAAGGCAGGGAAGCCCCAGAGTCCGTAGATCAGTGGGTAGGCGATCGTGAGATACAGCAGATTCACCGCGATCAAAGCGTACATTGGAGTTTTGGTGTCGCCGGTGCCTTGTATAATCGACGAGAGGACCTGCAAGAAAATCGTGCAGGGAATAACCAGGAAGATGAAGTTCGAGTAGGGAAGGGCCAGTGTGATGACGTCGTTCTCTGCGCCCAACAGCTCCATGGTGACACGATTTAGGGACAATCCGAGTGCCACGAGCGAGCAGGACACGATGGCGGCCAATCCGAGGAGATGCGTGGCGGCTTCTCCCACGTCTTTAGTGCGGCGAGCGCCCCACAGTTGGGCGATAAGGACATTGGCACCCACCGATAATCCGGAGACGAGCGTAGTGGCTATGAAGGCCAGCAACTGAGCGAGTCCGACGGCCGCGATGGATGTGGCGCCGAGACCACCGACAAGGAAGACGGCGGCGATGCCTTCTGTGCGTTGAAGCAGGGTGCTGACCGTCACTGGTAAGGCAAGGGTCAGGACGGACTTTCTGATCTGTGAGACGCTGGATGCCATGGCGGGCCATCCTAACAGGATGATGAAAAAGTCGCTCGTTTCAGGATGCTCAAAAAGGCCGCCAGCAAGGCAGCAGCAAGCGATGAGACGGAGGCGTACTCGGTTCCGTACGTCGAGCCTCTGAGTGAAGCGAGACCGAAGCTGGCGGACTTTTTCAGCATCCTGGTGGACAAAGGTGTGTCTGTCCGATTAGGGTCGTTGTACCATGACTGACCTCAGCGATCTCTCACCAGTTCCTCTTCCGAAGGCCTCGCGCCTGTCAAAGTCAAAATTCCTGTCCGGCCTGCAATGTCACAAGCGCCTGTACCTCGAAATTCTTCATCCCCTTCTCGCGACCAAGCCGGATGCGGCGACTCAGGCGATGTTTGATATGGGAACAGAAGTCGGAGAGTTGGCCAGGAGTCGCTTCCGAGGCGGTGTCTTGGTGACAGCAGGTTATCGCCAGACAGAAGCCGCTCTTGCGCAGACGTCCGCACTGATCCAGGATCTCACCGTGCCGGCGATTTTCGAAGCGGCATTTTTGCACGGTGGGGTGCTGATTCGCGCGGATGTGTTGGAGCGTGCCCTGACCGCGGAGGGACAGCCCTGTGGCTGGCGTCTGATCGAGGTCAAGTCTTCTACGAAGGTCAAAGACGTGCATCTCGAAGATCTCGCCGTTCAAAGCGAGGTGATACTGGGCGCAGGGCTGACGCTCGTCTCCGTCTGCCTCATGCATATCAATACCGGCTATCTATATCGGAATGGGGCGATCGATCTGACAGAATTATTTGCGATTCATGATCTGTCAGAGGTTGTGGCTCAACGACGGGCTGCGGTGCCCGAGCGGTTGGCCACGATGCGTCACATGTTGTTCCAGACGCAACCCCCTGCCATTGAGCCGGACCGGCATTGTCATACACCCTACGACTGCCCATTTTGGGAGCATTGCACCAAAGACAAACCGGCGCGATGGATTCATTACTTGCCGGGATCGAAACAGGTGGTCAGTCAACTGACGCAGCAGGGGGTAACGACGATCGATGAGATTCCACCCGGCACAAAGCTGTCGCCCGTTCAGGGTCGTGTAAAAGAGAATGTGGAGTGGGTGTCAGCGAAGCTCGGCCCTGTGTTGAAGGCCGTGCAGTATCCGGTGCATCACCTCGATTTTGAAACGGTCATGCTAGCGGTGCCTCGGTTCTCGGAAACGAGACCCTATCAAGCCCTGCCGGTTCAGTGGTCGAACCATATTGAGCAGGCAACCGGTGAGCTGCGCCACGAGGAGTTTCTGCATAGGGATGTGAGCGATCCTCGGAAGGTTCTTGCCGAATCCTTGCTGGAATCTCTGGGGGAACAGGGAAGTATCTGTGTCTATTCGCCGTACGAACGGTCTATTTTGGAGCAGCTGGCCGCAGCGGTTCCGCCGCTCAGGCAGGCGCTATTGCGCATCGTCAGTCGCTTGTGGGATCTCTTTCCGATCGTGCGAGACCATTACTACCATCCTGCGTTCGGCGGGTCCTACTCCATCAAGTCGGTGCTGCCGGCCATGGTTCCCTCACTTGCCTATGATGATTTGGCGATCAAAGAGGGAGGCCATGCTGCCAGTCAATACTACCGCATGGTCTTTGTCGAAACGGATTGGGTTGAGCGGGCGACGATTGAAGAAGCGTTGTTGGCCTACTGTAAGCGCGACACTCTCGCGATGGTTGAGCTCAGGCGAGCGTTGAAGGAAAAGGCGCAGATGAAAGGCGAATGAGGTCCTGATTCGTTGGCCTTGAATTTAAGGCCGTCGGCACGAGCGAGCTTAGTTTGGCGGAGAGGGTGGGGATCGAACCCACGGTCCCGTTGCCAGGACAGCAGTTTTCGAGACTGCCCGATTCGGCCACTCTCGCACCTCTCCGCGTGTTAGAGCGTGTGAGCTTACCCTGGGGACGGTGATTTTTCAATCGGTTTTCTTTTCGCTTGATGAGCCATCACGATGGGCACTCCGACGGGGCTCATGGGTCTATCAGGCTGCAGAGAAACCTATTGTGGCACGGTGGAAATTCAATGACCCGCACGTCTAGGCCAACAGGAGAACTGCGCGCAGGATGCTCAAAAAGGCCGTTCAGCAAGGCCGCAGCGAACGAAGAGGCGAGGCGTACGCTTCGGTACGTTGAGCCTCTGAGCGATGCGAGAACGCCGCTGGCGGACTTTTTCAGCATCCTGCTATAGGAGGGTACTGGTGAATCCTGGTGTCGGTGAGCCGGTCATGGGCTTTCCATCCATTGAGCTGATCGCGACGGCCGGTTGGTCGGTGCCGATCGGGATGGAGGATCGGACCATTCATGTGTGGGCTTTTTCGCTCGACGGAAGCCCGTCTTTCGTGGAGCAGTGCCGTTCCTGGTTGAGCGAAGATGAACGCGGGAGGGCGGCCCGGTTCATCCGCCAACAAGATCAACTCCGATTCGTGCTGGCGCACGGTGGTCTCAGGGCGGTGCTCAGTCGGTATCTTGGGATCGGCCCCTATATGATAGAGATGTATCGTAGTGAGGCAGGTAAGCCCTCCTTGAGGAGCGAGTTAGCAGGTCAGCCCGCGATCACGTTCAATATGTCCCATGCGCATGGCCGCGCGCTCATAGCGGTCTCAAAGGGGCAAGAGATTGGAGTTGATCTCGAAGCAATTCGACCGGACGTAGAGGTTGTAAACCTCTCCGAGCGTTACTTTACTTCTTCCGAGCACGCCACGATCATGCAGTTGCCGCAGGAGCAGCGTGCAGCGAGGTTCTTCCGCTACTGGGTCTCAAAAGAAGCGGTGCTCAAGGCGCAAGGTATCGGACTCCGGGCGTTGAGTCAGTGCGAGATCCTCTTGGGAACGGACGGAGTTGGCGCAGAGGTTCGGGTTCCGGTGGGTTCTCCGCTCCAAAACAATTGGAGGGTTCGTCTCCTATCCTGTGGCGAGAAATGGGAAGGGGCGGTGGCCGCTCAGGGGATGGACCGGATCGTGCCGTGCGGCCTACCAGGATGCTGAAGAAGTCCACCAGCCTGTCTTGCGGCTATCCTACGCGGTGTTCCCCTGTTGTCGTAGATGTGCCGCAGCCTACTAGAGCGGTAAGGCCTTGCCTGCCGCTATTGAATTGAAACCGGTTTTGCCGCAGGTGAAGCCTCTCGGAGCTCCTTGAAAAACTTCTGAATGAGGGCCTGACTTTCCTGCTCGAGGACCCCGCCGGTCACCAGGACCTGGTGGTTCAGCTTTGGCTCTGCTGGGAGGTCGAACATCGATCCGCAGGCGCCGGCTTTCGGATCCCATGCTCCAAAGACGACTCGGGATACTCTCGCTAAGATAACGGCACCGATACACATCGAGCAGGGCTCCACGGTCACGTAGAGGGTTGTGTCACTCAATCGCCACGTGCTCAGTGCGGTCGCTGCGGCGCGGATTGCTATGACCTCCGCATGGGCCGTGGGGTCCTGCCAGAGTTCGCGATAATTGTGTGCCTGCGCCAGAACCCGGCTGTCTTGAACGATCAAGGCGGCGATCGGTACTTCGCCGACGGCAGGCGCCCGGGCCGCCTCTTCCAGGGCCATCCGCATAAACGTAAGGTCCTGTGCGCGCTCGTTCCGTAGCACTGTCTTCTCCTCAGCTCAGGGGGGCAGGTATCCTAGCATAGGAGTTCGGCGAGAAAGAAGGGGAAGACGGATAGGGACGCCGGTTATACTCGCGGACTCAGTCCATTCGAATTCGTACCCCTTCGAAATTCAGTGTGATTATCTGAAGACGTCGAATAACACGCGTAGGCCTGCCTGAATCGTGTAGTTCCAGCCGGGAGAAAATTCCGCACCCGTCGGGGCTTGCGTGTCCATCGACGCGGTCCGTGTGCCCCGAAAGACCAGGTCTATCTGGACCATGGGATTCTTGTACCAGCGAAAGCCGGTTTGAAAAGCGGGAAACTTTTCTTCATAAGAAAACGGGTCACCGTTGAAAATTTCTCCCAAGAGCCGTACCTCGCGTGTAACAGGCGTGATCACCTCGAAACCCGCAGCCCAATAGAGTTTACTCTGGAAAGTCGCCGGGCCTGCATCATACCGTGATTTCGCGCCGAGATTGAGATGAATGGCCAGGTTATTGTCATAGGGGTCAGTGTCGGGATCCGGTGTAAACAGAAACCAGCTGACATGAGCCATGGCGTAGCCATCCCAATGCTGGCGATTGCCACTGAGGGGAAACAAAGAGGCTGCCGCAACGGAGAGGGAGGGAATCGCGCCGAGGGAACTATGCAAGACATACTTCGGCTGAATTAGCATGTCGAGCGGACGAGCTTGATTGCCCTGATAGGTGACCCCGAATCCGCCTGCGGTCAGTTCGAAGCGGTCGGTGATACCTAGGCCTTCTAATGTGCGCGCCTCGAAAGCTGGCTTGTCTCCCTTTACCATCGTCATGCCACCGTACGTTTCAGTCAAAACTTGCC
>JBKJZK010000007.1:0-1527 GCA_046715215.1 Nitrospiraceae bacterium | reverse complement strand
GTGCATCCGTCGTTCTGATGAAAGCGTCGTTGGAGATGTTCAGGCGTTTCCAGAGTGTTTGAAAATGGGGAGCCAGCTTGTTGCAATGCGCTTGAGGGTCGATGCCTGCTTTGTCCGCGGCCTGCTGAACTTTTTGTCCATGTTCATCGAGCCCGGTGAGAAAGAAGACGTCGCGTCCTCGTAAGCGCCGGTAGCGAGCGAGGACGTCGGCAGCTACGGTGGTATAGGCGTGTCCGATATGCGGCACGTCGTTCACGTAATAGATCGGCGTCGTGATGTAAAAACTGTTGGGCGTACTCATGTGGCGTGACAAAAGATACCAGGTAATAAATGGTGAAATCTAGGAGCCTGTCCGGCATTGACGTTCGTCACGAGGAGAAGAAGTCGCGGGCAGATGCATTGTTCGCCGTAGCAGAATGGGCAATGTTTGACCGGCTCCTAACAGCGTGATGGAAAACCATTTTTGCGTGGCAGAGCGTTGATGGCCTGCATGTCTAGGATAAGAAGAACACAGCTTCAGCGGGATGCTCAAAAAGGCCGTCCGGCAAGGCCGCAGTGAGTGAAGACCCGGGAGGTACAAACCGCAGTTCGTGTGGGCCGTTCGCCCCTAGAATAGATCTTGGCGAGCGGAAAATCTCCTACAGCGATTCCGATTCTCCCTTGGTACGTTGAGGGTCTGAACCATGCGAGAACGAAGCTGGACGGGCTTTTTGAGCATCCTGCTAGGCTGGCAGCGGGATGGACGACAGGGTCACAGCGTCACGCAGGCGGAGCAAGATCATTTCCAGCGCCATGTGGAGATTGAGATGCCGCGTGACCCGCTGTTCGGTCATTTCAATCTCACGGAGCAGGTCTAACAGCGCATCGGTGTTGGCCTGTTGCGCGTAGGCTTCCAGTGTCGTGAGATCGTCAAGGCAGAGCAACTGGTCACGATCTCCTCCGACCTGAATCAAAACGAGGTCGCGGATCCAACGAGCCAGCCAGGCGAGCATGTCCTGTGCGCGGTCGGCTTTCGCAATCGTTTCGGCCGAGGACAGGATAGACCCGATCGATTGCAAGGATTGGGGGCAGACCAGGTCCACGAGTTCCTGTTGGCGCGCGCGCGTGGCTTTCACGTCTGCGGTGAGGGCTTCCCCAATACGGCCTTCACTGATGATGGCGAGGAACCGCGCGTCTTCGGGAGGGATTTCGCGTTTCAGGATGAGTGCGGCTTCCACCTGTGTTCGCGCCGGTGTCGTAAAGCGAAGGGCCTGACAGCGTGACCGGATGGTTGCCGGAAGGGCCGCAGGGCGACTCGAAATGACGAGGAAGAGGCTATGCGCGGGCGGCTCTTCCAACGTTTTTAACAGCGCATTGGCCGCGCCGATCGTCATGCGGTCGGCGTCGTTGATCAGACAGACTTTTCGCTCACCGATGAGCGGACGGTACATGATCTGGTGCTCGATCTCGCGGACTTGCTCAATCTTGATTTGCTGGGTGGCCTGTTCCGGGTCCGGCTCGATGACGAAAAAGTCCGGATGCGTGCGG
>JBKJZK010000006.1:0-4234 GCA_046715215.1 Nitrospiraceae bacterium | reverse complement strand
GCATTGGATGACGACGCGATCGTTATGGATGCAGACGTGCTCTTTCATCAAGAGATCTTGCGCCGTTTGGTACAATCTCCCTATGAGAATGCGCTGCTTATGGACGACACCGTCAAGCAGACCGGGGAAGAGTGCATGGTCGTGGTCGAAGGCGGGCGCGTGATTGCACTGACAAAAATGATGCCGTTGCACTATGACTATGCCGGAGAAGGCGTGGGGTTCCTCAAGGTCCGGCATGCCGATGCGCCGCATGTGGTTGCGTCGCTCAGGTCCCATGTGGATCGCGAGGCCTGGCAGATGGAATATGAGGATGCGCTCGTGGGCTTTTTCCGCGACGTCAAAGTCGGGCATGAGAAGATCGGTGGACTCCCCTGGACCGAAATCGATTTTATGGAAGATGTGACGAAAGCGGAACGGGATGTGTTGCCGAAACTGTAATAGCGGGGGTAGTAAGATAACGGGGTAAAAGGGATACCGGCTCTTAGGATGGCGGGGTGATTGGAACAGCCCTTCCCCCGTTTACAACGATCGGCCGATCATGAGCGAAAGCACAGTTCAGAAACGGACAGGCCTCCAGGGATTGAGCACGGCGATTCTCTTGCCCTCGGTGAGTCTGTTCGGCGAGCCAGCCGGATTATATGCCGATGAGGTGGGTCCGCTCACCAGCGTGGTGGGCATCGGCCTCTTTCAGCGGACGGTGTTGACGCTGCAGCGCGCCGGAATTCGACAACTCATGGTGTTGGTCGGGCCGGAGGAGGATCAGCTCAAACAGGCATTGGGCAAAGGGCCACGCCTGACGATCCCGGTGCGCTGGATGCCGATTCGTGAGTTTCCGCTGGATGATCCCCGCACCTGGGAAGCGCTCGCTGCTGAAGTTCGCGGCTTCTGTCTCCTGTCCGGCGTGCGGGCGGTATTTCCGAGCCCCTTGATCGAGAGCCTGCGCCATGAAGTGCAGGAGGGACAGGCGATCGTCGTGGCGCGGGCCGATTGCGAGCGAGATCGACAGCCACGCCGGTCGAGTTTGCGCATGAAGGTGCAGGCGGGACGGCTCCGCTCGATTACATCGAGACAGGACGACGCGGCGCTGGTGGCGACAGACCTGGTGGTGCTTCCGGCCAGTTTCATGAGCGTTGCCGCTCAAGCCGACGTGGAGACCGGCACGGTGCCGATTCGTCGATGGCTCGAACGGGCCGCGGTGGACGGGCATGTGCGGGTGCTGTCTACGGAGACGAACCGGTCCCACTGGTATCAGGACGTGCGCGATGCCGCCGATGTGCAGGCTGCTGAGAAGAAGCTCTTCAGTTCCCTCAAGGGCGAGTTCGAGGGCGTCGTCGACCGGTTCTTCAATCGGAAGGTCTCCCGCTGGTTCACCCGTATCTTTCTCGTCGCAGGCCTCTCGCCGAATGCCATTACGATCCTGGCGACCCTGGTTGGGTTGGTCGCAGCAGCCGGCTTTGGCGTCGGGACCTACACCGCCGGCATCATGGCCGCGCTGTTGTTCCAACTGGCGGCGATCATCGATTGCTGCGATGGTGAAGTGGCCAGACTCACGTTCACCGAATCGCCGTTCGGGGCCTGGCTCGACATCGCGATGGACAACGTGGTGCACATGGCGATCTTTGCAGGCATTGCCGTAGGCTCCTACCTGCGCGTGGCTGGGGGCGACGGTGCGTGGGTTCCTCTAGCCCTGGGTTCGGCAGCGGTCCTTGGAAATGGGCTCTCGTTCTGGCTCGTCACCCGCGCGCAAAAGATTAAGTCCGCGAGCGGATGGAAGACACCAGTGCAGGCTGCCTGGTCTGATTTCATGCTCAAAAACGTCGCGAGCCGCGATTTTTCCGTCATCGTGCTGATTTTTGCTGTGATCGACAAGCTCGACTGGTTCCTCTGGATGGCCGCGATCGGATCCGTGGTGTTCTCGCTTCTGATGCTCTGGGTGATCAGACCTTCCGCTACTACCCGTGCTTAAGCTCTTCCTTCTCTTTGTCGGCCTCCTGACCATCGTTTTCATCGTGTGGCATATCGGCCTTGGACGCATCTACGATGTGGCCGCGCAACTCGGGCCGGTCGCACTCCTTGTCATGCTCATTCCCTCCGTCATCATGTACGTCGCCGAAGCGTACGGATGGAAAGTCACGCTTGGCCCGTCGGCGAAGGATCTTCCGTTCTGGCGTGTGCTTGCGATCAAGACCGCCGGTGAAGTAGTGAACATGACCACGCCGGCCGGCTACCTCGGCGGTGAGCCACTTAAGGCCTATCTGCTCACGAAACATAATGTGCCGCCGGTGGAAGGGTTCGCCTCGGTCGTCATAGCGAAAACAACGAAGACGATTGCAGAAGTGCTCTTCATCCTCTTGGGCGTCGTGCTCACGTTCTGGACGCTCGGCGACGACGCCTCATCCGGGCAGAAGGTCCTAGCGGCTTGGCTGAGTGTCGGCCTACTGCTATTTGGAACTGCGGCATTCGTGTTCGTGCAGCGGCTAGGACTCTTTACGGGGGTATTGGAATTTTTGCGGAAGATCGGACTGAAGATTCGCTATCTCGAAGCGCGCGAGGAACAATTACGGTCGGTGGATCGAACGATCTTGGAATTCTATCGCCATAACCGTCCGGCCGTGTATTCCTCCACCGGGCTGTTCTTTCTTGGTTGGATGGCAGAAGCGGTGGAAGTGTACATCTTCATCTGGTATCTGGGGGGGCCTGCCATGGCTCTCTCCGCCATCTCTATTGCCGCCCTCTCCGTCTTTATCAAAGGTACCACCTTCTTCATCCCCGGCAGCCTTGGCGCCCAAGACGTCGGGAATTTGTTCTTGCTGAAAGACTTTGGTTACTCCGAGGTCGCCGGCATAACCTTTGCGCTGCTGAGGCGATTTCGGGAGCTGGTATGGATCGGGATCGGGCTACTGTGTCTAGCGGTGCTGCGTGGGCGTGCAGCAGGAATTCAGGACAGTCGCACTCTCGACTCAGGAAATGGCTCCTGACACATTCCTCTTATTTTGTGCTATTGTTAAGAGTCTTTGGAGTCCCGATTTCACCGGCATCGCCTTCACGGGACTCCGTCAGTTCCAGGAGTTGGCGTGGAGTGGATTAGGCGTTCCCTGCGTGGCTCTCATCGATAGATGGTCGGTGGCCATTCAGGAAGGTCACGCTCACGATCCAGGCAATGGTTTTTGACACCTCTATCTTCCCCCTAGCAAGCGTGGAAGGATCAAATAGAAAAATGAGGGTCGCTCATTGCGCATAGCGAAGGACGGTTTGCCTCTTCCCTATGGGGAAGGTGAAGAATCAGAATGGCCTCGCTCGACGGCCGCAGTTGGGCTTGTTCCCAGCTACCCCGTTGAAGGAGTGGAGATAAAGGTCCTGTCCCCAAATGACGTGTTTGCTTTTTTCCGCTCACCGTGGATTCCTAGCGTAACATGCTAAGACTTTTCCTACTCTTCGTTGGCCTCCTCACCCTCGGTCTCATCGTTTGGCATATCGGTCCAGAAAACATCTACGAGGCGGCGGCGCAACTTGGGCCGGTCGCACTCCTCGTTATGCTGATTCCCTCCTTCATCATGTACGTCGTCGAAGCGTACGGATGGAAAGCCACACTTGGCCCGTCGGCGAAGGAGATTCCGTTCTGGCGTCTGCTCGCGATCCGGACCGCCGGTGAAGCGGTGAACATGACCACGCCGGCTGGTTACGTTGGCGGCGAGCCGCTCAAGGCTCATCTGCTCAGGAAGCACCATGTGCCGATGGAGGAAGCATTCACCTCGGTCATCATTGCGAAAACGACCATGACGATTGCCGAAGTGTTTTTCATTCTGCTCGGCATCGCACTGGGCGTGTGGCTGTTAGAAAGGAACGAGTCATTCGGTCAGACCCTGCCTGCCGCACTCTTGAGCGTGGGCCTGCTGGCCTTTGTGACTGCCGCCTTTGTGTTTGTGCAGCGACAAGGACTCTTTACCTGGCTATTGGAGTTTTCGCGGCGGATTGGGCTGAAGATTGCCTATCTCGAAGCGCGCGAGGAACGATTACGGTCACTGGATCGAGCGATCTGGGGATTCTACCGCCACAAACGTCCGGCCTTTTGTGCCTCCACCGGGCTGTTCTTCCTTGGCTGGATAGCGGAAGCGTTGGAAGTGTACGTCATCATCTGGTATCTGGGGGGGCCTGCCATGGCCCTCTCCGCCATCTCTATTGCCGCCCTCTCCGTCTTTATCAAAAGCAGCACCTTCTTCATCCCCGGCAGCCT
>JBKJZK010000005.1:0-5980 GCA_046715215.1 Nitrospiraceae bacterium | reverse complement strand
GGCGCGGACATCTACACGGTGCAAAAGCTCGGCCGCTGGAAGACGATCTCGATGGTCATGCGGTATGCGCATCATCATGCGGAAAGTCTTCGCGCGGGGATCGAGATTTTGGATCGGGTACCGGCAGGAATTAGCACAAAATTAGCACAATCGGCTAATTTGGCGGTGGCCGAGGCCGGCGCGAGTCCGTTGCAAGTGGTTGAGAGGACAGCGAGAAGCGGTGGTTGCGGGGGAAGGATTTGAACCTTCGACCTTTGGGTTATGAGCCCAACGAGCTACCGGGCTGCTCCACCCCGCGGGCCGATGCTAACAAAGGGCTGAACGGCAAGTCAAGCCAACGTCCATCCATCCAAGTTGCTTTCGCTCACCTGCAGTGCTAAAGCGATAACATGCGTCTCGTGTTCATGGGCACGCCAGATTTTTCGTCGGCCTCGCTTGAGGCCTTGTTGAGATCGGACGATTCCGTTGTCGGCGTTGTCACCCAACCCGATCGTCCGAAAGGGCGCGGGCAAATCCTTATGCCGTCACCGGTGAAACTTCTGGCCCAGCGAGAGCAGATTCCTCTGCTACAACCGCCCAAAATGAAGGATCCTGAGTTTCTCCATGCTCTGGCTGGTTGGAAACCGGATCTGATTGCGGTCGCGGCATTCGGGCGTATTTTGCCTCCGGCGATCCTCTCGCTTCCCCCGCTCGGCTGTATCAACGTGCACGGCTCCCTTCTTCCAAAATATCGCGGCGCTGGTCCGATTCAGTGGGCCATCGTCAACGGCGAAACGGAAACAGGAATTACGACCATGCTGATGGATGAGGGAATGGATACCGGCGCTATGTTACTCCAAGAAGCCGTTCCTATTACTCCGGACGATACCGCCGGCACACTCTCGCCACGATTAGCTGAGGTCGGCGGCAGGCTGCTGGTTGAGACGATTGCCCGACTCAAGGCCGGCACCCTCGTGCCGCGGCCGCAAGATGCTTCACAGGCGACCTTGGCGCCGTTACTAAAAAAGGAAGATGGTGCGATCGATTGGGCCTTGCCGGCCACTTCTTTGGCCAACCGGGTCCGCGGACTCTCTCCTTGGCCCGGGGCCTATATAAGCGTGACGGGAGGTGAGCGATTGACGATCTGGCGCGCTCTGGCGCTCCCAGGGCCCGTGACGAAGTCTCCGGGGGTGATCGTCGCCCTCACACACGAGGCGATTCATGTTGCGACCGGGGACGGAATTCTTGCCGTGATGGAGTTGCAGCCGGCTAATGGCCGCCGCATGGCCGTATCACAATACTTGGCAGGCCATCCCATTGTTGTTGGAGTGCAGTTAGGAGGATCGGATCTTTCCTAGCAGGATGCTGAAAAAGTCGCTCTTCTCACCCACCCGGCCCTGGCGCGCCGAGACGCGCCTTTTCCCCATGTGGTGTTCTCGCTTCGCTCTCAGGAACTGTGAATCGTGAGGCGTGAAACGTATCTCGTTATTCGCGAGAAACTCGGGAGAAAAGCGGGACGGGTGAGGCGGTCTCAAGGCTGAAGACCGAAGGCTGAAGTATTTGGAACGTCGCGCCCCGACCTTCGGCCTTCAGCCTTCGGACCGCGCCTGTCGCGCACGTCTTGTCTGTCATGTTCATGAATAATGCGGGCTAATCCCCCTATGGCTTTTGGTTCTCGATCGTTATTCACTGCCCAGACTATACCGAGAGCCCGTGCGATCGCCCTGTCGTTGTTGGTGGAGTCTGTCAAGAGCGAGGAAGGGGTCGATCTCTTGTTAGAGCGCGCGCTCGCGCGATGCTCGTTCGACAGCAGGGAACGAGCACTCACGGTGGAGCTCACCTATGGCGTCTTGCGGCGGCTTGCGACTATCGATTGGCGGCTTGAACCGGTCTCGGAAAAGCCGCTTCCTCGCCTTCCCGTCGCCGTGCAGATGGTGCTCAGGCTTGGTGCCTACCAACTCCTGTTTCTGAATCGTATTCCGCAGTCTGCCGCTGTCAACGAGTCAGTCAACCTGGCTAAGGCCTTTGCCGGCACAGTCGGCAGAGATTGGAGCGGGTTCGTCAATGCGGTGTTGCGCGCGCTCTTACGCCATCCCCCGCAGCCCTGGCCCAGCGTGGATCATGATGCCGCGCACGCCTTTGCCGTGCGGTACTCGGTTCCAGGCTGGCTCAGTCGTCGATGGGTGGAACGTCTGGGCGCGGCCTCTGCGGAAGCGGCCTGCGAGGGGGTCAGCGTCGCGCCTCCGCTGACGCTCCGGGTGAACCAGCTGGTCACGACCAGGGAAGCACTCCTCGAAAAATTTGCACAGGTAAATATCGCGGCCAAGCCGACCAGCGTCAGTCCATTTGGCATTCTGATTGAAGAAGGAGGCTCTGTGCCCTCCCTCCCGGGGTTTCACGAGGGCGCCTTTTATGTCGAAGATGAAGCAGCGCAATTGATTCCTCCCCTCCTCGATCCTCAGCCTGGCGACATCGCGCTCGATGCTTGTGCGGCGCCGGGAGGGAAATCGACACATTTGGCCGATCTGATGCATAACAAGGGGACGATCTACGCCGTCGATCGGAAGGATGCCCGCCTGGATCTGGTGCGAAGCAATTGTCGTCGACTCGGGGTCCAGATTGTCGTACCGATCGTCGGTGATATTCGACAGCCACTTGAATGGCTTCCCATGATCGAGACAGCAAGGCCTTCCTCCGTGAAGAAGGCCAGAGTGCTCGAACCATCTGTTGATCGGATTTTGGTGGATGCGCCTTGCAGTGGGCTCGGCGTGTTACGGCGACATCCGGAAGCGAAGTGGCGAAAAGATGAACAGGCGCTCCCTCGACATCAGGCGCTCCAGTGCCAGATCCTCGAAGCAGTTGCCCCATGCTTGCGGCCCGGCGGGGTGCTGGTCTATAGTACGTGCTCGACGGAACCGGAGGAAAACGAAGACGTCATCGAGCGATTCTGTCGTACCCATGCGGAGTTCCAGCGTGAATCCATCGTCCCCTGGCTCCCGCCTGCGGCACAGGGGTTCGTCACCGAACAAGGTGCTCTCTCGACAGTCGGTAACCGGTTCTCGATGGACGGATTCTACGCCGTACGACTGAGGAAGGTTTTGTGATGGCACGCCCCATTTTTATTGCGCCCTCGATTTTAGCTGCTGACTTTGCCAGACTGGCCGAAGAAGTGGCAGCCGTGGAACGCGCGGGGGCCGACTTCATCCATATCGATGTCATGGACGGGCATTTCGTGCCGAATTTGACCATCGGCCCGCCGATTGTGGCTGCGCTCAGAAAAGTCACCAAGCTGCCGCTCGACGTTCACCTCATGATCACAAACGCCGACGCCTTTATCGCCGAATTCGCCGAGGCTGGGGCGGACTATCTTACGGTTCACGTGGAAGCATGCCCGCATCTCCATCGTACGGTGCAATCGATCAAGGAGCGTGGCGTCAAGGCCGGGGTCACCCTGAATCCAGCCACCTCGCTCAGTACGATTGAGGAAATCCTCCCCGACGTCGATCTGGTCCTGATCATGTCTGTCAATCCGGGCTTCGGCGGTCAACAGTTTATCACCTCCTGTCTGCAGAAGATTTCCTCGGCTCGTGCCATGATCGATCGGGCAGGAAGTCGCGCGTTGCTCGAAGTGGACGGCGGCATCAAGATCGACAATGTGGCTCAGGCGCTGGTTGCGGGAGCTGATGTATTGGTCGCTGGGTCGGCCATTTTCTCTAGTCGGGATTATGCCGCGACGATTGCTGCGATGCGCGCAGCCGGCCAACCTCCCTCCACGACGCCGCAGCGCGTCTCCGCTCACCGATAGGCCTCGCGGGTGGACATTTCTTCCCTCATCGACAGCCTGCATCCTCTTGAAGTCAAAGTCTTATCGACCTTTGGGGTGAATCCCTCCGCGGTCCTCCAAACGGAACGGCTCGTGCAGTCCACCGGGTTAGAGCCCTCGCAGTTGAGTATGGCGGTCGAATGGTTGCTCGCCAAGTCGTTGCTCACGGTCGATACGGAAACCGTGACGCCGGTGGTCTCGCTCACCAAAATCGGTGAACTCTATTTTGAAAAATACTCACCAATCGAGCGGGTGTTGTCTGCTGCTCGCGATGCGGCCAAAACCGGCAAGCGCTTGACCATTCAGGACATTCAATCGCGAGAGGGGCTCGAACCGGCAGAGGTGAGCGGTGCGATCGGGCGGCTCAAGAAAGAAGGCACGCTCCTCATCGTTCAAGGTGGCTGTATCGAATCGACCGGCCGACCGAGCCAGACGGCGGAAGCGATGCGGGGATTGCTGCAACAGCTCCATGGAGCGCCTCGTGAACTGCAGGCATTTTCCGAAGCACAACGGCAGGTCATTCACGACCACGCCGTCAAACGCGGGAATGCACGGGAACCCTTCCGCATTGATGATCGGGTGGCCAGAGCGCTCAAGCTTTCCGTTCCCGGTATCGAGGCCTCCCGGCAGCTCTCTCGGCCAGGGACCACGGAAGAGGTCTCCCAGTTGACCCCCGAGCTCTTGAAAGACGGGAGCTGGCGGACGAAGCGCTTCCGTAAGTATACGATCAGTCTTCGCGCGCCAAGGATTGCGCCGGGCAAGCGGCATCCCTATCGCGAGTTTCTCGATACCGTGAAGACGAAACTCGTGAGCATGGGATTCCAAGAAATGCGGGGCTCGCTTGTGGAGACCGAATTCTGGAACATGGACGCTCTCTTCATGCCGCAATTCCATCCGGCACGGGACATCCATGACGTCTACTTCGTCAAGGACCCGACGCATGCTTCGTCGATTGCGGAACCGTTCTTGTCCCAAGTCACGCAAGCGCACCAGAATGGCGGTGAAACCGGTTCAACCGGTTGGAACTATCCCTTCAATGCGGAACGCGCGCGCCGGCTGGTCTTGCGGAGTCAGGGGACGGCTGTCTCGGCCCATACGTTGGCGGCACAGCCCGCGGTGCCGGGAAAGTATTTTTCCATCGCCCGTTGTTTCCGCTACGATCAAGTCGATGCGACGCACGCGACCGATTTCTTCCAGGTGGAAGGGATCGTGCTCGGCGAAGACATCAACTTTCGCACATTGCTCGGTCTGCTGAATCTCTTTGCCCGTGAAGTGGCGCAGGCCAAGGAAGTCAAATTTCTCCCGGCCTATTTCCCCTTCACCGAACCGTCCGTCGAGCTGCATGTGCGCCATCCGAAGCTCGGATGGATGGAGCTTGGCGGAGCCGGACTGTTCCGGTCGGAAGTCACCCTTCCGTTGGGCGTGACCGTTCCGGTGATTGCGTGGGGGTTGGGGCTCGATCGCATGGCGATGGTGGCGCTCGGTATTCACGATATTCGCGAGTTGTTCACCGATAATCTCGATCTGATTCGCTCCACGAGAGGCGCTTTCTAGGTTTCACATGCCCACGATTACTATTTTCAAGCAGGATCTCGAGGGATTGCTCGCAGGGCCGGACGAGGCTCGCCAACCGATCACCATGGAGCAACTCGAAGAGTCGTTGATGCTCGTGAAGGGTGAGTTGAAGGGACAGAATCCGGACACCGGCGAGCTGCGAATTGAGTTGCAAGATAGCAATCGTCCCGATCTCTGGTGCTGCGAAGGGATCGCCAGGCAGATTCGAGTGAAGCGGCAGGGCTCCCTCGCGAGGTACAACTTTCTCACCACCAAATCGAAATCGCCAAAGAGACTGAACGTGGCTCCCGGCCTGGAGGAGATCAGGCCCTACGTGGCGGCCTGTACTGCAACAGGCTACCGCGTGACCCAGGAGGGTCTCGCGCAGCTGATTCAGACACAAGAGAAACTCGCCGAGATGTTCGGCCGTAAACGCCGGACCGTATCGATCGGACTCTATCGGCTCGCGGCGATCGAGTTTCCTGTCACCTATGATTTGGTAAAACCGGACGAAGCTTCATTCACGCCGCTGGGGATGGATACGGTGATGACACTTGGAGAGATGCTGCTCGTCCATCCCAAGGGTCTGGAGTTCGGCGGGATTCTCGCGGGACATGATCGCCT
>JBKJZK010000004.1:0-4975 GCA_046715215.1 Nitrospiraceae bacterium | reverse complement strand
AGCCAGCCGAGCACAAGAAAACCTCCCGCCACCAGGAAGATTCCCAGCGACGGGAGGATTCTATTGCTTGGTCGCGCCAGCGCTCCTTCCATCGTCTGCGCTGCGCCCGTTATCACCGCCGGTTCTTCTTGCGTCTGCTCCATCCTGCGAGTGCGAGCGTGCCGGTCAGCAACATGCCGCCGCCCACACTACCGAGCGTAATCTTTCCGCTCGTGCCGTCGAAGTCAAGCAGGCTCGTTTTGCTCTCCTCGAGCTAGAGCACCCGTTCTTGCAGCGCCAACTTCTCCTTGAGCTTGGTGTCTTCGTCCATGATTTCGACGTAAGCCCTGTTCATTGCAGCCCAGCCGACGGTATAGGTGAACCCCCAGTGTTGGTGGGCGAGGCTCACGTGCAGCTGCACCAGATGATCCTCAGCCATTTCAAAGAGTCTGAGCTCGATCGCTGCCGGGTTGTTACCCTTCGACCAGTAGATCTGGAAGAATTGCTCAAACCCTTCCGGGATCGGCTTCGGAGGCTCCGGTCGGTTCGTCTTCTGGCCGGTGAGAAGACCAGCCTCGTACTGCTTATGGACTACGTCGTGCGCCTCATCGTATTTATCAAGCCCCGAGTAGGTGCCATTGTCCATATACTCTAGGTAGGCACGGGCGAAGCGCTCGGAGTGGCACTGGGTGCAGGTCTTGACCCACGCATCCAGGCGCTTATCAGCCCAGTCGGTCTTGATGTTTTCTCGGATGCCGGGCACAAAGGGATAGTTCGCCCAGCGGACTTTACGCACCACGTTGTGACTGAACTTGCCCTGGTACTCCATGTGACAGCTCGCGCAGGTGGGTGCGGCCTGCCCGCCCTTGGCAATTCCGTCCTTGAGCTGCACGTTCCAATTCCAGCTCTTGCCCTTACTCTCATACTCCTTCCCATGCTTCGACATGGTATAGGCTTCCCAATTGATGTGGTCGGCGCCGCTGTGGCAGGTGTCGCAGGCCTCAGGCTTGCGCGAATCAGCTACAGAGAATTCGTGCCTGGTATGGCAGCCGTCGCACTTATTCTGTTGGACATGGCACATGGTGCAGCCGTCGGCAATCTCCCGCTGCGACATTCCGGCGTAGACTTCTACCTCGACGTTCGCCCTGTAGTCCAGCGCGTGCGACGGACGGCCCTTGGGCCACTGGTCCTTCGGCCAGGTGATCGTGTCTCGCTCAGACTCGCGCTCGGCAAATTCCTGAAGGTGGCAATTACCGCACACGTCTGCGGTGGGCATCCTTATGTCAGCGCGGTGGTCGGCCTTCTTCTTGGTATTGATGTCGTAGTGGCAATCGATGCAGCCGACTTCCTTCAATTGCTCGGTCGCGCCGAGTTTGCCTAGCGAGCGGAGGTTCGTCTCAATTGCCTCCAGTTTCGCTTTCTTGTAGTAGGTGTCATCTTTGGGGTTGAGCTTGCGGATCTTGTCCAGATTGGCGTGGCTACTCTTCTTCCAGAGAGCCACCCAGCCCGGCGACTCATCGGTGTGACATTTCACACACTGCTCACGTGTCGCGATATCCTTGACCGATGTCGGTGGCTTGTAAAATGATGCTGGGTCCAGGTACTTACTCATCGCGATCGGCTCCCAGTACTGGCCATACTTCCCTTTCCCAAATCCTTCGGCCGGATCCAGGTAGCGTTTTACCAACGCCTCATGCAACTGCTTGGGGGTGGCCGACCGATCGAGCTTCAGCGCCTCGTAGGTTTCCTTGGGGACGCTGGGGAAGTCTGCCTGCGCCGCTCCTGCGAGCAAGACACCGCAGACCAGCAGACCACATCTGACCCAGAGCTTAGAGTTCATGCTGATGCTCCTTCGTTAAGTGTGCTAAAGCGATCTGTATTTGTCGAGGCATATTCTCTAGTCTTGTTTCATGTTTATGGTCGTGAGTGAGCCTGTTACTGAGTGTGCCGCGCATGTATATCTCAGTGTATATCGGATGTCAATGAGGTTTGTGGAAGTGTGCAAAAAATATTTGCGATGGTTGATTAGTGCAAGTTGGATGCCTTAAAGACCCGTGCATGGATCAGCGGCAGGTGGTCGTGCAGTGTAGGTCGAAGTGATAGAAGCGAGAGTCATGTGGGCTTCCCGGCTCTATGGTCTTTCACGATCGATGATGATCGTGACCCCATCCACTCCAGGCTTCACCGGCTGACTTATCCCCTCCAGGTCTCCACTTTGTGGCATGGCCTGACCGGACTTCGACAGACGGGCCACAATCACTACCGTTCCTACGTCGGAGAGTTTTCTGGACGGCATCATGCTGTTCGAATCATCGAGCCGGAACGTGAAGGGTAAATCTTTTTTCGTCGCGCGCACGATGGCCACCGGCATCGGTGGGCCGCTCATCTCGCGTGCAAATACAAACAACGTGTCCGTCGCGGACCCCTTGCCGGCCAGGCTCGGCGCCACAGTCACCTTGCCGCTAATCGCAAGCGACTGTCCGGCCGCCGCCGGCTCCGCGTACGCGGGCACCGTCGCGGCAAGCAGTACGCCGCAGACGAGCAGACCACATTTCATCAAGAATTTGTAAGCCATGTGCAATGCTCCTTTATCTTTATTAAGATGCTTTTATGGTCTTGAATGAGCTCGTAGCGTACCGTGCACATGTATCTCAGCATCAATCAGAAAATGTCAAGGGGGTTTGTGCGATAAATTTCATGGCTGACTGCGGCAAGCTGAGTGCCCTAAGGACCAGTGCAAGGATCAGCGGCGGGAGAGCTAGCGCAGCGTGGTGAAAGAAGAGGGAGACATGTGGGCGTCTCGGCGCTAGCCCGCATTATTCATGAGCGCTTCTGTTGCAATCGCTGAGCCGCGTCGCGAGACCGGCGCGCGGAGTCAGGAGAACCCGAGGCGTACTCGTGCAGGACGGGGAGGGTCCGAGGGGCGAGCCCGCTGGCCGAAGGCTTGTCGTAGCAGCGGATCGGCGATTGCAACAGAAGCGCTCATGAATAATGCGGGCTAGGGTCTTTCGCGATCGATGACGACGGTGATCCCATCCACTCCAGAGGTCACCGGCTGACTCGTCCCTTCCAGGTCTCCACTTTGTGGCATGGCCTGGCCGGACTTCGACAGACGGGCCACAATCACCACCGTTCCTGCGCTGGAGAGTTTTCTGGACGGCATCGGGCTGGTCGAGTCATCGAGCTGGAACGTAAAGGGTAGATCTTTCTTCGTCGCCCGCACGATCGCCACAGGCATCGGTGGGCCGCTCATCTCGCGTGCAAACACAAACAACGTGTCCGTTGAAGATCCCTTGCCGGCCAAGCTCGGCGCCACGGTCACCGTGCCTCTGATCGCACGCGGCTGCCCAGTCTGCCCGGTTGGCTGGGCCGGCGCCGCTGATTCCGTATACGCGGGCATCGTCTCTTTACCGCCTCCAAGTTGGCTCTGAGCTTCTGCGATAGCAGCCATCAGTTGCTGTGTCATCTCTGGATCTACGTCCGGAGGGAGGTTCGCGCGAGCTTGTTCCCAGTCCTTGGCCGCCCGCGCATAATTCTTTCGGTTGAACGCCACGGTCCCCGCCAGCATCAGCGCCTTCACATTGTGTGGATCGAGATTCAGCGCCTGTTGAATCAAGACTTCGGGCCTCCCCTCCAACTTGCGACCATGGACGACGCCCAAGGTATCAGCATAATCGGCGAGTAACTGCGCATCATCAGGGATTAATTTCGCGGCTTTCTCAAAGATCGGCACCGCTTCACGGTGACGCCCCATTCCCACGTACGAACGCGCGAGCAATACCCATCCCACGCCATCATTCGGATTCTGCTCCATTTTCTGCTTCAGTTGCTCAATCAGTGCTTCGAGTGAGTCAGCGGTCGGATGAGCATCTTCCGAACTCCCTTGTGCAGCCAACTCGGCCGCGGTCGGCTGGGTCATGGCGAGTGGATTCCCAAGGTCCCAATAGAGCAACCCACTGACCGTCGGAATGATGATGGCAAGTGCAAGAGCCACCGGCCGGCTACTTACCTGACGTTGTGCCATTGTGGGCGTCGTCTCCGTAGCGCCCGTTTCTTCCAAGAGGCGGCGTTCGAGCTCACGTTGCGCCTGCTGATACAGTTCGTCGGTGAGCACGCCGTTTGCGAGGTCCTGCCCTAATTCCACGAACTGCTGCCGGAAGATAGAGAGTGTCTTCTCCTGCTCTCCCATTGGCGCGGCTGCTGTGCGCTTCAGCAGGGGCCACAATAGGAGACCGAGAATAAGAACGGTCATGGTCGATGTGATAAGCCAGAATATGATGGTCAAGGGCGATTGGTTCCTTCGGAAAGCAGTTGCGCGACACGGTTGTGCTCTTCTTCCGACAATGTCACGTCGGCAAGCTTCTTCTGTCTCCTGCGCAGCGCAAATACCAATCCCGTTGCGCCGGCGATCAGCAAGAGAAACGGTCCCAGCCAGAGCAGGGTCGTGCTGGCCTTCCACGGTGGCCGGTATAAAACAAAGTCGCCATACCGTTGCACGAGGAAGTCGATAATTTCCCGGTCGCTCATACCTTTGACGATCATCTCGCGCACTTCTCGGCGCAAGTCTTCGGCCAACGGCGCGTTCGAATCGGCCAATGTCTGGTTCTGACAGACCAGGCATCGAAGCTCTACTGCGAGGGTTTTTAAGCGCGCCTCAACCTGTGGATTGTCAGCAAGCGGCCGGCCCTCTTCCGCCGCAGCGAGACTCGGGAAGAAAAGAATGAACACCAAGAGCCATCTCATTGGTTCTGCAGCTCCCTGACCAGGGGTAAAATCTTTGCTTCCAGGATATCCTTGCGCAGCGGGCCGATCTGCTTGTAGCGGATGACCCCCGCCTTATCGATGACGTAGGTTTCCGGAACCCCGTACACCCCATAATTAATGCCGACGCGCCCCGACTCATCCACGGCGACGACGGGATAGGGATTGCCCCACTCTCTCAACCACGCCATGGCTTCGTTCCGTTGATCCTTATAGTCCATGCCGTAGATGGGCA
>JBKJZK010000003.1:0-1932 GCA_046715215.1 Nitrospiraceae bacterium | reverse complement strand
GCCTTCAACTACAGTTACTCCGACGGGAACCGAGCCGGTTATATTCAGAAATTTTCCCACAAAGGCTGGATCTGCAAGACGTACGAAGGGGAGATGGCCATGACCACCGTGCCGGGTGTCGCCCCGGTATTGTGGGTCTTTTCAGTCAGGGATGATAAAGTGGCGTCAGAACTCTCGCAGGCCATGGGAAAGCGATTGGTCCTACACTACAAAGAGTATCGCTATCTTCCCACGACTTGCTTCGGCGAGACCGCCTACTACGTCGATCGCGTCGAGGTCACTGAATAAACTCCCGCCTCTCTCGACTCCAGCCCAAGCCCGGACTATTCATGAATGCCATTGCGAATTCGCTCGAAGCCAGGCGAGGGGCACGAGGCGAGAGGGAGGACATTTTGCCTCTCGCCTGAACATTGGCGATTGCGGCAGAAATATTCATGAATAGTCCTGGCTTGGTTCCCCGCTGAAAGCAGCGCAGCATAGCAACCTCGTTAATACGTCTGCCATGGACCGTTCCGCCCAATGGCCTCCCCCGTCACCGGCTGCCAGCACGCCACGAGCGCCCGCCTCGTCCCAATCACCCAATCCTCAAGGCTGATCCATATTTATGCCATCACGAACACACCAGGCTTGGACGCTGTGGGCCCAATTGATGAAGGTCGCGCCGCCGCCCAAGCCGAAATGGACGGCCCACGAGCCCTTGGGATCCTCATCAGCCCTCGTCGCCGACCAATAGACGGCCGACTGGACAGCCAGAAACGGATGGCCCTGTGGCAGGGTCGGGCCCGGAGGGGCGACGGAGGGATCCACCAGACTGCTCAACTCTGGCAGGGACGGCAACCGCCAGCCTTTCCGGCCTCCGACATTTTTCTCGATGCAGGTGCGGTGGGCCACGCTCCACCTGGCGCTCGTCGTCTGCGGGGACTTTTCCCAGACCAGGCCGGTTTGCTTATCCAACACCGCGTCGTTGGTGAAGGCCGGCAGAATCACGAACCGCTGCGGCACCGGCGTGGCTTTGTCCTGGTTCTGTGTAACATCCGGTAGATCGGCCGGTACTCCTTGCGAGCCCCTTGGCGCGTCTGCATTACCACAGCCTGCCACGAGCAACCCACCGAGCACCAGCGTGCCCATCGTGACGGTGAGAACCCGTCGGCTCTTCATCACTCCCTCCCTAAATCCACTTTTTCCGTTTGAAAAACCCCAGCATGGCAATCGCGATCGCGGCGATCAGGCCGAGCACCAGCGGGTAGCCCCATTCCCACTTCAGCTCCGGCATGTGCTCGAAATTCATCCCGTAGATACCGACGATGAAGGTCAGCGGCATGAAAATCGTCGTAATGATCGTCAGAACCTTCATCACGGCGTTCAGCCGATAGCTGATGCTCGACAGATAGATATCGAGACTGGTTGAAACCATTTCGCGAAGCGTCTCGATGGTATCCACGATCTGAACCACGTGATCGTACACATCGCGGAAGAATACCTTTGTCGATTCCTGTAAGAAGGGACATTCCGATCGAGAGAGATTGTTCGTCGCTTCACGGAGTGGCCACACCGCCCGCCGCAGAAACAGTAACTGCCGTTTGAGGGCGTGAATCTGGTGCAGCGTCTCCGGCTTAGGATCGCTGACGACCAGATCTTGCAGCGCTTCGATCTTCTCGCCTAACACCTCCACCGCAGCGAAGTATTGATCCACAATCGCGTCGACCAGTGCATAGAGCAGGTAATCGGCCCCGTATTGCCGCAGGCGCCCCTTATTCCCACGAAGACGATCCCGCACCGGTGTGAAGACGTCGGTCCCGTTTTCCTGAAAGGACAACACAAAGTTCCGTCCGAGGACCAGACTCACCTGTTCGACGATGATATCCTGTCGGTCGGTGACTGAGAGCATCTTCATCACGAGGAACAAGCAGGTCTCATAGTCGTCAAGTTTCG
>JBKJZK010000002.1:0-11426 GCA_046715215.1 Nitrospiraceae bacterium | reverse complement strand
GTCATATTGTGCCTCTCCTATCTGGCTTACAAGATAGTTGAGGAACCATCGCATAGCTATGCACGGTTGCTGTTCAAGGATAATCGAGAAAGGTTTCGGCGAGTTGCTGTGCCACAAGGATGAATGTCCTAATGGAGGAGATTAGAAACTTATTCAAGCAATGGCTGGCTCCACCTGGAGTCTGGCAACTTATGGTAAAAATCAAAAGCGGCCAGCAGTCCGGATCTGTTTTGTTGAACGCTGAGGAAATTACACTTCTGAAAAAGAATGAAGAATTAAAAGATCGCCATGTGGGATCTCGCTGTTTTATTTTTGGGGCAGGCTCTTCCGTGAAGGAGCAAGACATCGGCAAGCTTGAGGGCGAGTTTGTCATCAGTGTGAGTAACACTTTTGTGCATCCAGTCTTTCCCCGTATCAAGCCGCGGTATCACGTTTTGCCACCGCTTCTTAAGAGTCATGGCCGATTTCATTCAGAAGAAGAATTTGTGGGATGGTTGCGAGCCATGGAGGTCGCCACGGGTAATGCGGAAATGTTTGTGCATATCGGCGACCGGGGAATGGTCGAGAGAAATAGGCTATTCAAAAAACGTATCATTCATTGGGTAGGATACGCAGACGCATGGGATGAGAATTTTGATGCGCCGATTGATTGGATGTGTGTGCCTCCAATATGGTCTGTTTCCGAGTTGGCGTTAACAGTGGCGGTGTATCTCGGGTTCGACAAGATTTATCTGGTTGGCATTGATCACGACTGGTTCAATGGAGTGCTGGTGTATTTTTATGACCATACCAAGGAACATGCTCTGCATCCGGATCAAAACGATCTGAGTTTTGCGGATAGCGAATTCCAGATGCGGCGGCATGCGTATATTTTTAAAAAATATAAATATCTTTATTCGATGAAAAAAAACATCTACAACGCCAATGCAAACCCCAGACACTATCTGGATGTTTTCCCCAAGGTTGATTACAACTCCGTGTTCTGATGAAGTAAAGCGTAAATGACCGGTATTCTCGGCATTATCAGCCAACTTTTAAGCAGGATCAGCGCATCTCGCCAGCATCAAGCAAGGTTGGCCGAGCTGCGCGCCAAAAACCCAAGCTGTAAAATATTAAGTGTTCCTGTCGGCAATGTGCGCATGGGTGAAAATGTTGCCATCCTTACTGGTGTCCATCTCAAGGAGGTTTCTCTGGGCAATTTTAGCTATGTCTCGGATAATTCCTGTCTGGTCAATGTAATTATAGGAAACTTTTGCTCCATCGGGCCGGACGTTCATGTGGGGCTGGCCCCGCACCCGTCAAGGATTTTTGTGTCAACGTACCCGGCGTTTTATAGCAAATTTAATGGCGGCTGCCCGCTGAGCTTTCGGGAGGATAAGACCTTTGATGACTCGGTACTTAAAACCGATGTTGGGAATGATGTCTGGATAGGTTCAAACGCAATCATCCCAGGGGGAATACAGATAGGCACCGGGGCTATAGTGGCGGCAGGTTCTGTTGTCGTGAATGATGTTCCACCATATGCGGTCGTTGGAGGAAATCCGGCCAAGGTTATAAGATACAGATTCTCCGAAGATCAGATTGAAATCCTGTTGGCGTCGGAATGGTGGAATTGGCCGATTGAGAAAATTCGCCATCATGTAGATACTTTTATAGATTTTGAAACATTCAGAGCAATTGTTCATTCATAGGGTGATCTTAGAATGCAATTAACCGCTGAGTATTTGGCAAGTGGTGTTGCGAGGCGTCTGAAGCGTTGGGCGGACAGCAGGCTGATTGGCAGGGTTGATAAGGAAATATTTAAGTACTCAGACTGCCTTGCTACCGTGCAAACAATCAACAAGTTCCACAAAACAACGAGGTTATGTGATATCGGGGCACATAAGGGTCATTGGAGCTTTGTTATGCACCAACTGAACCCTCATTTGGAAAGTGTAATGATGTTTGAGCCGCAAGCTAAGCTTATTGCTGATTTGCAAAATCGTCAGTTGGGTGGCGTTAAGAAACACATATATCAATATGCTCTTGGCGATAGAGAACATCAGCTAATGCTTAAAGGAGGGACTGCATCCGCTTCGTTATATGAGATTGCCAACAATCAGCATCATTATTTTCCTGGCAGTACCAATAAGGATAGTGAACTTGTTGAGGTGAAAGTGTTGGACGATGTACATAAGGCTGACGGTTTGGATTATCCGGATCTAATTAAAATGGATGTTCAGGGGTTTGAGCTGAAAGTATTAAGCGGTGCTAGAAACGTCCTCGCTCATGCCCGTTATCTGGTCATTGAGTTGTCGTTGCGCGAATTTTATAAGGGCCAGCCGCCACTCTGGGAGCTGTGGCGTTTTCTGGATGAAGAACAATATGTGATGGTGGATCATGGCTACGAGCTGCGCTCGCCCAACAGTCCTTTCGAGTTGTTGCAATTTGATGCGGTATTCATGAACAAACGTTTCGAAGTATTGTGAAGCAAAAACATATCGTTGTAGTTGATGGCTTGTGGGTTGGTCATCATCCAACTTACGTTAAAACATTCGTGAAGCTTTTGCTTCGTGCGGGTTATCAAGTCAGTGTGTGTTGCCCTTCACCAGAGGAAGTGTCATCGTGGGTGAACCAAACTTTAACGGTAGAGACGTGTCGGTTCAGGGCCCATTATTTTTCTGAACGAGAGCCAAAGCTGTGGAGGCATATCCCCAGTAGGATTCGGCATGCGTTACTGCCTTTGGCTCGCTGGTTTCATGTATCTCGATCACTGAAGACATGTTTATCTTCCAGTGAAAACCCCGATTTGGTTTTTTTTGCTTGGCTTGATAGCTACGTATATGGATATTTGCCAGTAGCATTAATAGATTGGAAATTTCCATTTTTATGGTCAGGAGTGTATTTCCACCCAAGACATTTGAGAGCTTTAAGGGAAGATGGAAACCCGAAAAAATGGCGTTTTGCCCCACCTGTAAATTTCTTAGCGCAATCCAAGCGGGTTTCCTCAATAGCGGTCCTTGATGCAGGTATCCTAGGTGCACTACGCGTTAAACTGCATGGCAAGCAGGCAGTTGTATTGCCTGACTTCACAGATGAGCTTCCACTTTCCGAAGATTGCCCGTTGGCTGTAGAAATTAGATCGAGAGCGAAAGGCAGGAAAATCATTGGACTGCTAGGTGGTTTGTCACGTAGGAAAGGGTTAATAACATTAATCAGGATTGTTATGCAGTCAGCCTCAAGGGATTGGTATTTTGTGTTTGCCGGGGTATTGCTGGACCAGACATTCTCAAAGGACGAGTTATCGACAATCAAATCATTTTTCAATGCACAGCGAGAGGAATGTTTCTTTCATCTCGAAAAGATACCGGATGATGCTCAATTTAATACGGCAGTGAACGTATGTGATGTGATTTTTGCGATGTATGAAGACTTTCCACATAGCAGCAACCTAGTCACGAAGTCTGCCATGTATGGCAAGTGCATACTGGTAAGCTCTGGAGGGTACATGGAAGAGGTTGTCAGACATTACAAATTAGGTGAGGCAGTCCCGGCGGGGGACGTGCAGGCAGCGTTGAATGCATTACATCGATTAACTGCCAGTGATCATTCCGCTGAAAGTTTGGCTGGCATGAAGGAGTATGTTAGGGAGCAGTCTCAAGAAAAACTCCGGCAGGTTTTACTCAATTTGGTTGAAAGTTCTATAAATTCTTCCCCCAGTAAAGGCAACCTTACAAAGGCGGTTTCAAGTTTCTAGTGCAACGGGTGAATAAGCACGTAATGGCGTAAAGATCCAAAGGTGTGTGGCCCAATTGAAGCACTTTTCTGGCCGGTATTGAGGCGAGGGATAATGGCATTCCGATCGCGCTGGGTGTCGCTCGACAAGTCCGTGCTCTTGGGCAGCTACTGGCACGACAAGACGTTCGTGTGCTCGTTGGAGTGCCACGGGTTGTACGGATCGGCAGGCCCCAGAGGGCTTGATTTCAGGGGAGCACCATACGGCCTCTTCCCTGTCGTGTTACTTTATTCGGTAGTCCTGTTGAATTTGTCAAATTAGATAATTCGGAGAGTACTAATGAAAATAATTGTATTCGGTGGCGATGGTTTTTGCGGGTGGCCTACAGCTCTCCATCTTTCAAGCCTGGGCCACGATATTGTTATCGTCGATAATCTTTCCCGCCGTGACATTGACAATGAGTTGGAGACGAACTCCCTTACGCCTATTTCCACAATGTCGGTGCGCATCAAGGCATGGAGAGAAATCACGGGCAATAAAATTGAGTTTCTTAATTTTGATATTGCGAAAGAATACGATCGTCTCCTGCATACCTTTTATCACTATAAACCGGATGCGGTTGTTCATTTTGCCGAGCAGCGAGCCGCACCATATTCAATGAAGTCAGAGCGTCAAAAGCGCTATACCGTGGATAACAATCTCAATGCAACACACAACTTACTGTGTGCGATTGTGGATTCCAAGCAGGATGTTCATGTGGTTCATCTTGGAACCATGGGCGTATACGGCTACGGTACGCCGGGAATGAAAATTCCTGAAGGCTATCTCAAGGTGCAAGTTGTGAATGACGCGGGTGAAATTTCTGAAAGAGATATTTTGTACCCGACAAATCCGGGCAGCATTTACCACCTGACTAAGACTCAGGACCAGCTTTTCTTTGCGTATTACAACAAGAATGATGCAGTCCGGGTGACGGATCTACACCAAGGGATTGTTTGGGGGACGAATACCAAGGAAACCAGTATGGACGTGCAGTTGATCAATCGTTTTGATTATGACGGCGATTATGGAACGGTCCTTAATCGTTTTCTGATGCAAGCTGCGATCGGCTACCCGTTGACCGTGCATGGAACAGGTGGGCAAACGCGCGCATTTATTCATATTCAGGATACTGTAAAGTGCGTCGAACTCGCCTTGATGAATCCGCCGCCGGCAGGGGGCAGAGTAAAAATCTTGAATCAGATGACAGAAACGCATCGTGTCCGTGATCTGGCCAAAATGATCTCAGAGATGATTGGTACACCTATAGAGTTTCTGACGAACCCAAGATTTGAGGCGGATGAAAATGATTTGCACGTCGAAAACAAGTCGCTCATCGAATTGGGTCTTAATCCGATCTCTTTGAATAAGGGATTGTTGCTGGAAGTGCATGAGATTGCTGCCAAATACAAAGATAGATGCGATAAGGATAAAATCCCCGCCAGGTCTCTCTGGCGCAAGTAGGCATCAAGTCAGTGGGTAATAGGCTCAACACGCCGATAGCGATTTTTACATTCAATCGCCCTCAATTAACTGAACGATTACTTAGGATACTCGCTCAGGTCAAGCCGAGCAGAATCCTAGTGGTTTCTGATGGTCCGCGTCCGAACGTCGCTGGTGATGTTGAGAAGTGTGTTGCGGTACGTAGGATTTTTGAGAAGCCTGAATGGGAATGTCAAATCGAGCGAAATTTCGCTGAAAGCAACATGGGCAGTTTTCCCAGAAATTCCTCTGGATTGAAGTGGGTATTTGAGCAAGTGGAGGAGGCTATTATTCTCGAGGATGACTGTCTGCCTGCCTTAAGTTTTTTCCCGTATTGTGAAGAATTATTGGGAAAGTATCGTAACGATCCCAGAGTTGGATTGATTTCCGGCAACAATTTTTTAAAACCTACAGTGGTTCAACAAGCACCGAGCTACTTCTTTTCTGGATACGCCACAACGTGGGGTTGGGCAAGCTGGAGGCGAACCTGGCATCACGTGGATCTAGACATGCCATACTGGCCCAAATTTAGGGATGGCGGCAAGCTACTCCAAGCGGTGTTTTCATCAAGTGAAGCCAGGTATTGGCGGAGTATCTATGATGCGATTCATGAACGGAGGATGAAAAATGCTTGGGATTACCAGTTGATTTTGGCTTGCATGAAATTCAATCTTTTAACAATAGTACCCTCGGTAAACCTTGTCTCCAATATAGGGTTTGGTCTGGACGCTACCCATTGCAAAGACAGCTACTCTTTAGCCTCTAGCGTCAAGACTCATGGAATGAAATTCCCTCTTATTCATCCGGAGAAGGTACAGGCGTCTCCCCAGCTGGACTATCAGATTTTCAGGCGTCGTTTCCATGAATATTGGTGGTTAAGATGGTCAAAAAGGGTGCTATTTAGACTACGCGAGGTATTTTCCTAAAGCTCTCTGCTGGTATGAGTTCCAGTGATGCGTGGGCTGGAGTTCTAACATTTATATAGCGCTATACCCTGTGCCTGGTTGGGAATCGGATTGCGTTGTTATTGAACACGAGTCATTTTCCAGCGCCAATAGGCAAAAATTGAATGGAGATCCTGCGGTGTCGCATTTGCACCGATGGAATGGCTGAACTGATCGGTCGGATACCTGATTGCGGTGAATTTGCAGGAGAGTTGCTTCCTTCATCGATCAGTGGAGGGGGACTATGGCGTTGTAAGGATTGCGGTTCAATGTTTCGCTATCCAACCCTGTCTTCGAACGAGTATCTTGCGTTTTATGAAAAGGCTTCCAGTGGGGTTTGGGATCAAGAAGGTCAGCGTAAAGATTCTGCAACAATAAATGCATATCTAGAAGACCATCCTGGCGGCTCGATGCTCGACATTGGATGTTATGCCGGAGGGTTTCTTTCCGGCCTTCCGGGAAAATTCAAAAAATACGGGGTGGAGCCCTCAAAGTCAGCTTCGGATAGGGCCACCTCTAAGGGTATAAACATCCTTGGCAAGACGCTAACTGACCTGGACTCCAAACTGGTTTTTGACGTGGTCGTTTCAATTGACGTTATTGAGCATGTGCTCGATGTCGAGACATTCCTGGTAGATGCACTGGCACATGTCGAGAAGAATGGCTTATTGATCATATCGACAGGCAATCCTGACTCCTTCTTTTGGAGAACGATGTTTCAGGCGAAGTTCTGGTACTGCAGTTATGCGGAACATATCGTATTTCCCAGTTACAAGTATTTCCGTGAATTTTCTAAACGCCATAGCCTGCCTCTTCCGAAACAAATACGCTTTAAATATATAAACTTCCATTTCCGCGCTTTATTTTTCGGCATATTCCGTCAAATTATTTTCGCAATTTCTCCTGTTAAGCACCGTGCCTGGATAAAGTTGACTCGAAGCCTGAAAGGCAACGCGTTCCCGATGGCTGCGGATATTCCGTTGGGCGCTCCGGGCATCTTCACGGATCACCATGTAATAATTTTTAGGAAATGGGGATAGCAATGGGTTGAAGGAATTAGCAAGAAGGAATTCTGGAAAAAAGCGGACTCGAGGTTCACAGGCATATTAAGTAGCTCATTGCGTAAATCTGATATCGACCTAGTATTGGATGTGGGTCTCAAACTTTTCATAAATTGAAGAGGGTTCGGCCGGGGCCAAAAAAGTAGACATGCTCGGCGCGTGAGTGCGGAATCTCTATGTAGTGGGTGGACGAGATTGAACCAAGGCACGATTTCTATTGTGGTTGCGGTCAGAAATGGCGCGCGAACCTTGCAGCGCTGTGTCGATAGCGTGCGAAATCAAGCCTATCCGCATAAGGAGTTAATTATTGTTGACGGAAAATCTACGGACGGAACCGTGGAGATTCTATCGTGTAACGCTAATGCAATTTCGTGGTGGATATCCGAGCCCGACGTAGGGATCTATGCGGCATGGAACAAGGCGCTGCTTCATGTAAAAGGTGAGTGGATATGTTTTCTTGGCGCGGATGACTATCTATGGGACAGCGGCGCGCTAGGCCGGATCGCGTCTCGCTTAAGCGTAATAGGCACAAGTGTGCGGGTGGTTTATGGACAAGTGGGTCTAGTAAACGAAAATGGCGATGTATTGGGTATGTTTGGGAAGCGTTGGTGCGAGCTGCGTTCATCCTTTCTGGCAGGGAAGGCTTTGAACATCCACCAGGGAACGTTTCACCACTGGAGTTTGTTTGAGAGACACGGAAGGTTTGATGAGTCTTTTCGTATCGCGGGCGACTATGAGTTGTTGCTGCGGGAACTCCGAAATAACGAAGCGATTTATGTTCCGTGCGTCGTGACCGCAATGCGGCATGGCGGCATTAGTTCGAATCCTAGCAGTAAGGCCGCGACGATCAGAGAGATTATCCGAGCTAGGGAAATGCATGGTCTTGCGCTGAACTTGAATCTGGTTGCGGCCTGGCTTCGGGCAAACATTCATGCCGTTTTGTACCGCGTCGCGGGACAGAGGGTTAGTTCTGTGGCGGCGGATCTATACAGACTTCTGACAGGTAAGCGTCGTCTTTGGACGAAAAACGAGGCAGGGCAGGACGGTGTCCCGAAATAACTGTACGATGAAGTTAGCAATGGTGAGCGGGTCCTATCCACCGGATGTCTGTGGTGCAGCAGACTATACGCAGCGACTGGCTGAAGCCTTGGAGGTGCGTGGCGTCAGTGTAGAGGTCATTACAGGCACCGATTGGGGAGTAAAAAACGTGCCGCGCGTTCAGCGGCTTATTCGTACGCTCGGAGCAGACCTCACTCACATGCAATATCCAACCGTCGGTTATGGCCGAAAGCTCGGGCCGCACTTGGTCGGCCTTCTTGAGCGGGCCGTTGTTACTCTGCATGAAGCAAGCCAGACCCACATCCTGCGGCAGCTTTCTCTTTTCCCGTTTTTGTTCAGCCGGCACATCATCTTTACGAACCGCTTTGAGCAGGGCTACATCAGCCGAATAGCGCCGTGGGTGAGTCAGCGTTCGAGCGTCATTCCTATCGGCAGCAATGTACCCATTGGCCAGGCGGATGGCGAGCGAAGGCTCGACGAGATCGTGTACTTCGGTCTGATCCGCCCGGCAAAGGGTTTGGAAAGCGTATTGGACCTTGCGGGTATCCTGAAACAGCGTGTTTCGGGAATGACCCTCCGAATAATCGGACTCGCTCAGAAGGAGCATAAGAGTTATCTCGATGCCATGCGGGAGAAGAGTGCGTCCCTTCCTGTCGTGTGGGACCTCGGTTTGTCTAATGAAGCGACCGCAGACCGGTTGGCACGGGTAGCATATGCGTACGCACCCTTTCCCGATGGGGCGTCGGAGCGTCGGGGGTCGTTGCTCGCCTTGCTGGCCAATGGGGTAGCAACAATCACCACGCGAGGACCGCAGACGCCGCAGACGCTCGACAAAATCGTCGAGTTTGCGGCATCGCCTGAGGATGCAGCGTCCATCCTCGAAGCGCTAAGCTCAGACCCCGGTCGCCGACAGGAGCTCTCCGGGCATGGAGTCCGGTACGCTTCCCGGTTTTCTTGGCTGGCGATCGCGGATCTGCACATAGAACTCTATCAGACGCTCATGAAGCAGCATCGTGCCAGGGTTGCCTGATCGACGTAGTCCGCAATGAGCAGGTGCGACCGAACTGGCGTGATGGGCTAACAGATTGGGGTATATTTAGGTAACAATTATTGTATCGGAGATTGCTTGTGTCGCTGCGCGGGGCAGCGACGGACGAGAGCTGAAAGCTTCAGCCAGGGACGGACACCAACGTGTCTCGATGGTGCGGTGTCACTGAAAATCCTCATACAGGTCAACGGCCTGTTCTCTTTGTGAGGGAAGTGAGGTCGTGTGGTCAGTGTTGTCATTCCAACGTATAATGCCTCGCGGTATCTCGATGTACAGTTGAGAGCCTTACGTGCGCAGACCGTGAAGGACCTCAACATTCTCGTTATCGATTCATCTTCCTCCGATGAGACCTTGTATATTGCCAAGCAGCATGCGATTCAAACTGTGATTATTCCGAAGGAGGAGTTTGACCATGGAGGAACCAGGACTCTGGCTGGGAAGACTCGATCGGTGGGGGATATCCTTGTTTACCTGACTCAGGATGCCTTGCCTTGTGGGGACAGAGCCATTGAGACTCTCATCCAGCCACTTCTTGCCGGGCAGATATTCGGAGCGGCATTTGGCAGACAGATCCCATATCAGGACGCCACGCCTTTTGCCCAACACCTCCGACTGTTTAATTACCCGCCACAGTCCTATGCACGGACGTATGCAGACCGTATAACGCTGGGTATCCGAGCGGCGTTCTGCTCAAATTCTTTCGCGGCGTACCGACGGGACGCGCTCGAGGAGGTAGGGTGGTTCGCGGAAAATCTCCTCCTCGCGGAAGATATGCATGTATGTGCCAGAATGCTCATGAAAGGCTATAAGCTGAGATACGTAGCGGAGGCGGTCGTGTATCATTCGCATAATTACACGGTGGCGCAAGAGTTCAAACGCTATTTTGACTTGGGGGTATTCTTCGAGAAGGAGCGCTGGCTCCTTGACGAGTTCGGAAGACCTGAAGGGGAGGGAGTCAAGTTCGTACGGTCTGAGCTCTCCTATCTTAGGTCTCACGGGCTTCTTCACCTGCTCCCAATCAGTCTGATGAGGGCTGCGGCCAAGTTAATTGGGTATAGACTCGGACATTACTATAGACACTTGCCACGAGCGGTTTTGAAACGTGTGAGCATGCATACTGCTTGACTGAGCAGCAGGAGGCCGCTTTTTGATAAGTCCGGTGATTGGGTATGCTGAAACGACACTCTCAATTTCTTCAGAGTCTCCTCTTTCTGTTTGATCTGACCCTGATCTGTGGCTGCTGGATGGCAGCCTATTACATTCGTTTCCTGGGTGGATGGGGGCCGATTGACAAGGGTGTTCCACCTCTGGAGATTTATGTCTATTTACTTGTACCCATCCTGATCGTATGGGGAGTATCTTTTCGGGCATTTGATTTGTATCGACCTCGACGGATGGGCTCCCACCTGGCCGAGGTTCTCGACATTGCTGTAGCCAATTCGTTGGCAGTGTTGATTCTCGTCGTGTTGACGTACTTCGTGCGCCAGTTCGAATATTCACGGCTTGTCTTTCTGTATTTCTGGGTCCTAAATCTTGTAGCGCTCGGCTTCTCGCGAATGGTCTTTCGCGAGGGCCTGAGGTTTTTCAGAAAGCAGGGTTACAACCAACGGCACTGTCTGATCATTGGGGCAGGCAAACTCGGACAGAGGATTGCCCACTCACTGTCGCTTCATCCGGAATTCGGTGTTAAAGTCCAGGGATATTTGACTCGCCAGCCGCAAAAGTTGGGCCAAACCTTTGAAGGGGTTTCGGTCATTGGTCTGTACGGAGATGTGGAGAAGTATGCGCCGGCTTTGGACATGGTCTTTCTTTGTCTACCCCCTGAGGCCGAGCCTCAAGCGGAAAAGATGCTGGGATATCTCGCGACCACGACCGTCGAAGTGAAAGTCATCGCGTCAATCTATGAGTTTATTACCCTCCGTGCCGAGGCGGAGATGTTTGAAGGGCTGCCGGTTATCACACTGCAGGGCTCTCCCCTGCATGGATGGAACATTATCCTAAAGCGTAGCAGTGACTTAATCGGTAGCTTGATCGCTCTCCTCATTACACTGCCTGTGCAGGGATTTGTCGCGTTGCTG
>JBKJZK010000001.1:0-22275 GCA_046715215.1 Nitrospiraceae bacterium | reverse complement strand
GACAACAAATTGGTCGGCATTATCACGGTTGACGACGTCGTGGACGTGATCCGGGAAGAAGCGACCGAAGACATGCTCAAGATGGCCGGCGCGATCGAAGAAGACTCGGTCTCGAAATCCTCCAGCGTGGCGTCGGCGAAACACCGGCTCCCGTGGCTCTTTACGAATCTAGTCGGCAGTCTGTTGTCGGGCGCGATTCTGTGGGAGTTCCGGTACACGATTCAGGAAGTGGTGGCCATCGTGAGCTTTATTCCTGTCATCGCCGCCATGGGTGGAAACGTGGGCCTCCAGTCCTCGACCCTCATCATTCGAGGATTGGCGACAGGGTTGATCGAGCTGACGGATGTGCGCACCGTGTTTTTCAGGGAAATCAAGGTCGGACTATTGATGGGGCTCGCCTGCGGCCTGATTCTCACTATCGTCGGATGGATTTGGCATCAAGCGTTTCTGGGCATGGTCGTGGGGATCTCGCTGATTATCGCGTTCATGGTCTCAACCAGTATGGCGACGTTCATGCCCATCTTGTTGAAGCGAATGAGGGTGGATCCTGCCGTTGCGGCCGGCCCCTTTGTGACGACGGCCAATGACATCACGGGCATTACAATCTACCTCTCCCTGGCCACCCTGTTCATGGAATACCTTCGCTAATCAGGATGCTGAAAAAGTCCGCCAGTGTTATTGGAAGGTTAAGGCTCAGGTTGAGGCTGAGAACGAAAGTCTGGACTTTGCTAAACCTTGACCTTAGCCTGTTTTGCTCGCTACGGTCTTGCAGCCGAGCCTGTCTTCTGCCTCAATGGGGATTTCCCCCATGCCGCTGATCAAGACCGCGGCCATCACATTGAAAAGTCGGAAGTGGGGCGATGCGGATCGTATCGTGACCTTCTATACCAAGGAGATGGGAAAGGTTCGCGGTGTGGCGCGGGGGGCTCGTCGGATGAAGAGCCGTCTCGGCGCATCACTCGAACCGCTCACCATCTGCTATCTGAACCTCTTCGAAAAGTCAGGCGATTCGCTCTATCGAGTGTCTCAAGTCGATCTCGTGGAGCCGTTCATGCGGTTTCGCGAAGACTTAACGCTGATGACCGCTGCCGCGCGGATGGTCAATGTGGTGGGTGCGGTGACGCCGGACGGGGACCCGGACCTGCAGCTCTTCGAAACGCTCGAACAGGGCTTGCGCGCATTAGTCACGAGCCAGGATCCGGCGTTGACGGCGCTGCTATTTCAGATTCGGCTGCTTGGCCTTACCGGGTTTCGCCCTCAGACCGATCACTGTGCAGCCTGTGGCAAGGGCCGGTTGATGGGAGAACTGCAGTTCTCCCCTCTGTCCGGAGGCCTAGTCTGTGCGGCCTGTGCTGCGCGCCAGGCCTCCCGCTGTTTGCCGCTCTCGCGAGGGAGCCTGGCATTTCTGCATCAAGCGTTGCGGCTCTCGCCCACTGTGGTCGATCGTTTGAAGGCCGCCGGGCAAGTTCGGCACGAGGTAGAAAACGCGATTGAAGGGTATGTCACCGTTGTGGCAGGCAGACAACTGCCTCCTGTGAATTTTCTGTCGTATCCGTCATGAAGATGACACGTTTGCTAGTCGCGGAATGGAATTCGTGAACATGACAGAGACCCTGTATGAACCGAGAGACATGGCCTGGATTGAGAAGGGTGTGTTGGGCATCGAATGGAACGATGGGCACCAGGCTGTCTATCCCGTGAGGTATCTCCGCCAGCAATGTCCCTGCGCAGCCTGTGTGGACGAGTGGTCTGGTGCACGGCGTTTGCAGCCGGACGATGTACCCCTCTTGATCATGTTGCAGGATGTGCAATCGGTCGGACGGTATGCACTGCAATTCACCTGGAGCGATGGCCACGACACAGGTATTTACTCCTATGCCCTTCTTCGGCGGCTCTGTCAGTGTGATATCTGTCAACCTGTGAAGCCTGTTGAACCAAGGAGCAGACGCCTCTTGTGAGAAAACTCGCGGGCATGTTCAGACCGAGCTGGTGCAGTGCGGAGCAATTCCAGGGTCTTGATTTTCTGAGGCATTCGGGATGGACCGGTGTGTTAGTTTTGGTCGCTATCGGGTCGGTTCTCAGTTGCAGCGGAATGCCTTCGTTGGAGGAACAAGAGCGCCACGTGCGAGACAACAAGTTGGTGCTTCATCAGTTGACCCCCCGCGCGTTCGTCGGGGCATGGGGACCGCCGACGTATCAGCATGCCGAGTTCATGCAGTTTTTCGGCATGAAAGACGACGAGCTGATTCCACGGTCGAGGTTGGCGATCGGAGAACCGCCGCGCGGGTGGGAGGTCCGTATTGAGGCCGGCGATGCGCTATTTTTGGCCTACCCGGATCACGGGTGGCTGGTGGTGTTCTTTGAGGAACGGCTTGTCTATCGCGAAGCGCTGACCGCGGCGCAATTGCATGAGTTGGGTCGCAGTTGGCAGCACGAAGACAAGTTTCGCTCCAGGTTTGAAGTGCCGGCCGCTCCATAATGTGATGCGTCTTGTAGGCCTTCCGTGACCCAGCATCCCCTGAATCTGCTCATGGTATCCTCCGAAGCGGTCCCCTATGCCAAGACCGGTGGGCTTGCCGATGTCGCTGGCGCGTTGCCTCTTGAGTTGGCGAAACTTGGCCATGACGTCATTCTCCTGCTCCCACGCTATCGTTGCCTAAGTGAGTCAGGACGATCCTTCCATTCTGTCTGTCGGCTACATGTGCCGACCCCTCAGGGGCTTGTCGACACGCTGATCGAAGAAAACGTTATTCCCGTCGGCCAAGATGATTGCCGAGTGCGCGTGTGGACGATTCGGAACGAGGCCTTCTTCGACCGGCCGGGACTCTATCAAGATCGCGGTATCGACTATTCCGATAATCTCGACCGGTATTCATTCTTCTGCCGCGCGACGATTGAGGTGATTGCCCATCTCCGAACCGCGTGCCGATGGAATACCCATTTCCTCCATCTGCATGATTGGCAAGCAGCGTTGTGCGCGGTCTATCTCAATACCGTTGAGCAAGATCGACTGGATGTCCAAGGGGTGCGCACCGTACTGACGTTGCACAATGTGGGGTATCAAGGGCTCTTTCCTGGAGATCAATTCGAGAAAACGGGCCTGCCCCCATCGCTGTTTACTCCTGTGGGCCTTGAATATTACGGCCAGGTGAATTTGCTTAAGGGAGGAATTGTGTTTGCTGATTATGTAACGACGGTCAGCCCCACCTATGCGCGAGAAATCCTCACGCCAGAATTCGGTTTTGGGCTTGAGGGCGTGCTGCGCAATCGAGCGGACCGACTCCTGGGCATTCTGAACGGTATCGATATCGGTCGATGGAATCCGGAAACCGATTCCTATCTGCCCGCCAACTACTCAGTGATTGACCGTTCAGGGAAACTGGTGTGCAAGCAGGCGCTTCAACGGGAGTTCCAGTTGCCGGAATCATCGGTTCCTCTTCTTGGCGTAATTGCACGACTGACGTCGCAGAAGGGCTTAGATCTTGTGGCGACCATTATTCCGCAACTGATGGCGATGGATTTGCAGTTGGTGATCTTGGGAACTGGAGAGCCGGAACTCGAAGCCAAGTTTAAGATGCTTCAGGCACGCTATCCACATCGCATGGGACTGCGTATCGGCTTCGACGAAGGACTCGCCCATCGTATTGAAGGCGGAGCAGATGTGTTTGTGATGCCGTCGCGGTATGAGCCATGTGGCCTGAGCCAGCTCTACAGTCTCCGCTATGGAACGGTTCCCGTAGTGAGAAAAACCGGTGGGTTGGCAGATACGGTCATTCCGCTGACCGCGCGGGCTCGGCCATCGGGACGGGCGACTGGGTTTCATGTTGAAGTGGACACGGCAGAGGGTCTTCTGGTTGTGTTGCGCCGAGCTGTAGCGGTGTATCGGGATCGACCGATGTGGGACCAACTGGTTGAGGCAGGGATGACCACAGATGTATCCTGGGAACGTTCAGCGAACGCCTACGACCGGTTATTTGTCTCGTTAGTGAAAGGAGGGCAGCCGCACGTATCGTAATGGCTTCACGAACAGGTCTGTCCGGATGAAGTGCGTCGTGAGGAGATAAAAAGAGAAGCGAGGGAACCGGCTAGGGAAGGTGGAGCGTCACCTGAACGATGTTCGTCTCAAGTTCAGAAAGCAGGGCTTTCGCCTGCAGGGTGTAGTAGACATACTCGGATTGGGGCTGGTAGCTGAGGACGGTCCGGAGAAGGTCTTTGGCCACGTCAATTTTTCCTGCCTCTACGGCAGCGAAGCCGGCCCGCAAGGAACAGGCTGCAGCCATTGCTTTCACGTCCACCGCAAATCTGGCTGCGGGAGTTGCCACGAATTTTTCAAGCCTGCCTGGTAGGGGAAGAACAAAGGCTTCCTGGGTGAGCGAGCGATTGGCCGCGTTTGCCAGGGTCAACGCGTCCTCTCTCAGAGGGTCGATGTCAGAGGTGGCTTGGCAATGGGAGTAGGTACTCCAGAGGCTCATGAAGCCTCCGTTGTCGATAGCGGCTGTATGTAGTGGTTGCCCGGTCTGGCACCCAGCCACTGAAACCAGGATACTTACCATCAACATCAAGCGAAAATTCTTCATGCTACCTCAGAGACTGTCTTGTCCTAATCTTGCTCACATCCACAGCACTCAATACAGTTTCACTGATATATGAATGGTTGAGTGCAATCAATAGACCAAAGTTACCTCACGCAAGTCATTGATTGGTAATTGAAAAACTGACCACTCCGAAATGCCACTGTGTTGTAGAAAACGCACCATGGTATTTTTAACACGGATGCTGTGGCAGATTACGAGTTGAAGATGTGAACGAGGATTCCTGTCCTGGTCGTAGAATTGGTTTTTCTCATGATGTGCTTGATGTGTTCTTTCACGGTCTGTTCGGTAATCAGAAGGGCGTTTGCGATTTCTTTGTTGGTCCATCCCTTTGCCAGGTGCTCAATGACGGATTGTTCGCGATTAGTCAATTGAAACTTTTCCTTGGCTTGATCGGTGTTGAGCTGTTGTCGACGCGCTAACTCTTCCAGTGTGACCACGAGTCTCGCAAACTGGATCCCCCCTCGATCCGGTAGGCCGAACCCCCGCAACAGGATTGGTTTTTCAGGATTACCTGCCACACGCTTGATCTCGAATTGTTCCCAGTCTTTTGCTTCGGTACGAACGTGGAGAGCCTTGATGATTTCTCCGCAGAGCTCTGTCAGCGCAGTCGGCAGGACTCCATGGGCAGATTGGCTTCCTCCGCCATGTTCTGCAGCGTTAATCTGTTTTGACAACTCTGAGGCCTGACGATTCATATGGAGGAGTTGCATGGAAGCCGAGAGGACGACAATCCCTGAGCCCACGCGCTGACCGGCGAGAGTGTCAGTTGGGTCTACGGGGGGCGACGAATCACTCATGGATGGAAGGACGCATTCGAAGTCGTTACAAGAACAATCCCTGACACACCAACACCTTCTACTAAGGTAGCACGGCGACGTGAGGAACGTAACTCCAGAGTAGCAATCAGTATTGTCCCAATGTCTTAAGAATCAGCTTTTATACTTTGCAACCCTTTGATTTTCCGTGATGCGATTTTTATTTTGCGTTGAAATCGAGGCCATGGTTTAAACCGATCTGACCCACCAGTGCATATTTTTCGGCCTTCGAACGGCCAACCGTTCGGACCCTAGTGAGTAGCAATAGTAACTAACCCTTTTGGGGGAGTCAACACCCACCTTTTGACCCACCTTTTGAGTAACGAGGCCTACATCGTCGGTATTGTTCCTGTTGTTCGTCTCGCCTATATATGAGTCCTCAAAAAAAGAATGGCAAAGGAACAGGAGGGAAGAGGCTTATTTGTTGGGTTCAATGTTTCGAGAAAAACAAGGCGTGCCACCCAACAGAAAATTCTGAACCATGAGGCTGAGGATGGAGATATTTCCCTTACCGAGGAGGCGCAATGTGACACAGACAGAGTGGGAGTGGCCGATGACAGATAGTCAGAAAAGTCACAGTGAGCGGGCGGCGTTGATGAGACCGATACTCTATGAGATGACGACACCCGTAGAAGGACGAGCTGTGTCGACCCAAGGTGGGAAAGCGCTCTCCCTGAACATCAGCAGTGGGGGGATATTGGTCTTGATGGATCAGGCTCCGGATGTTGACCAGGTGCTGAAGGTGTGCGTGCCTACACCGATCAGCATGGCTGAAACTCCGACCCTGGCTGAAGTGCGCTGGACCAGGAAACTTCCGTTTGGCCTGAACAACGATGCGGGTCTCCACTTCGTCGGCCTCAAGTTTATGTTCTAAGCCAAAGATTGCGATTCTTGCAGCTCGTTACACAAATGAAGACAACGGAAGTCGCGCATAACAAGTTTCGCGAAGAGCCTATGCTGGTACACGCCGTTCCTCTTGACCAAGTGAGGGCGACATGGCACATGCCAGGTTTCAAGAAACGGCTCCTCATTCTTGGGACAGGGCAGTTGGCCGTTGACTTGTGTGAAGCCATCCTGTCGCAAAACCGATGGTTGGTTAATGTCGTCGGATTCCTGGATGGGAAGGCTGAGCGAGTAGGGGAACGGCTTGTCAATCCAGGGATTATCGGCACGTATGATCAGTTAGCACAGATGGTCGCACAGCATCATGTGGATACTATCGTCGTGTGTCTAGAGGACCGCCGTTCGATTCTGCCAATTCAGGCGCTTCTTGAGTGTAAGGCGACGGGGTTGAACATTTTTGACGGCCATCACCTGTTCGAAGAGGTCGCTGGGTGTCTCTCGATCGACTCGCTTCATCCGAGCGTATTAATTTTTTCGACAGGGTTTCGCCGCCGGATAACATCGCTGGTGAGCAAAAGACTCCTCGATGTGGTGGTGTCCGCGGTGGGGTTGGTGGCGTTGATCCCTCTTTTTGTCCTCATTGCCGCGCTCATTAGGCTGGACTCACCTGGGCCGGTATTGTACCGACAGGTCCGCGTTGGGTTACGTGGTCGGCCCTATATGATCTGGAAGTTTCGCTCAATGCAGCAAGATGCCGAGAAGTCCGGGCCTCAATGGGCTCAAGCCAAGGACCCGCGTATTTCCCGCGTTGGATGGTGGTTGCGAAAAGCTCGCTTCGATGAGTTTCCACAGTTAATGAATGTGCTCCGGGGGGACATGAGTCTTGTCGGGCCACGTCCCGAGCGACCGGTATTTGTGCAGGAATTACGGACGAGTATTCCCTACTATGATATCCGCCATACGGTCAGACCCGGTGTGACCGGGTGGGCGCAAGTGAAGTTTCGCTATGGAGCTTCGAAGGAAGATTCCCACAAGAAGCTGCAATATGATTTGTATTATGTGAAGAATCTTTCACTTCTTCTTGACCTGAAAATTCTGGCGCACACGATTCGAGTCATCATGTTCGGGGAAGGTGCATATTGATCCGGGCGAGCAAGACGTCTCAGGATATGCCGAGACCCCGTCCCATATGAAATACCAGTTTTAAGTCGGTGCTCGTCAGCAGGAATTGCATATGGGCGATTTCGTGATGGAACTCTGGGCGTTCATGAAGGAACGCAAGAAGTTTTGACTCCTTCCCTTCGTACGGGTACTGGAGCTGCTCGGAAGTTTGATCGTCCTGACGCAAGACTCCACTGTGATACATGCATTTGGTCTGCTCAAGCAGCATTCGCGATCGCCATTCAAACTGAGCAAGCTGGGCCTGATCGCACGTGCCTTAAGGGGTCGATCAATTTTCGCCGACGGTATAGAAGCAACTGAATCTCAAAGTGAAGTACTGGGAGTCCGTTCGTCCGTTTGTGGCAAGCGTGCTGAGGGACGATGTCTCAGAATTTCAAGCCACACTCGCCCGGTGCCGTCAGACCACTGGTACAGATCAAGCCTGGCTATACCGCACCGCGCAGCAGAACACAGAAAACCAAATCTCCATCTCGGACACTACGCTAGATTTGGCGGACATACGGGATTGGTTCTGCGACCTATTACACATAGAAAGCCAAGAGCGGCGGGTTGGAGGCCTTGGGCATTGCACGGCTCAAGGAATTGGATTACGAGAACGGTTGCCTCAAGCGGTTTCTACGCCAACCTCTCCCTGAAGAATGCGGCGCAGAAGGATGTCATCACAGAAAATCGCTAAGGCCTCTTGAACGGCGGGAGGTGGGGGCCTACGTGGTCAGTCAGGTGGGATGCGCCGGTGATTGCCGCGCTCACCGCTCGTTGCAGCTTATTTCCCCTACTGAAGAGGAATGTTCGTCCGCGATACTGTGTAGTACAGTCTGTTGAGTTCTGCGTGGAAGTGAATCATGGGAGTGACAGGGCGAAGCCATGATATCTAGAGAAAAATTCAAGGTCGAGACAGAAAATCCGCAACATCAGATCCGAAAGCAGTGGTTTGCGTTGTGTACGCGCGCACGTCACGAGAAGGCCGTTCGGGAGCGACTCTGTAAGCAAGGGTACGAGGGATTCCTGCCCACTTTCATCTGCACCAGCCAATGGTCAGACCGGACAAAGAAGATAGAGACCCCGCTATTCCCCGGGTATTGTTTCGCGCGATTCGAAAACTGTGAACTGTTCGATGTCCTCCAAGTGCCCGGGGTATGCTATTGCGTCGGAGGCGGAGGTCAGCCAGAAAGTATCCCTGGGGAGGAGATAGAGGCGCTGAGAAAACTTATGACGAGCGCAATATCATACAGCCCGCATCAAAGCATCGCGGAAGGAATGTTAGTGCAAATAGCAAGAGGTCCTCTGGCTGGCATTCGAGGTCGCCTTATGAGACAGAATGGCGGGGACTATGTAATCGTAGGCGTGGACCTAATTAAATTAGGTGCGAGAGTGAGGGTCCAAGCCAATGACGTAATACCGGTCATGGAACCGCTAAACAGGAAAGAGGGTACGGCCTGCTCAAGCGCGAAATCTGATCTCGCTGCTGCCTATGACCGGAAGCAAGGATTAAAGTAAAGTGGCCCCTGTCTTGAGGTACCGCACTGCCACGAATGATGAGAGAAGCGTGTGGTACAGCAAAAAATTACGTATTCCCTGTGCAAGGCTCTGTAAGGTTATGACTCTAGCGGCAATGCTATGGAGCCAGAGTCAAATCGGTGAATGCTTGGCACAGCAGGCAAGCAACATATTCGGCGGACAGGGGAATATGTTCCTTTCTCAATTCGCCAATCCTGCGCTCCGTGGCGCGCTGTATCAAATACCGGATTGGCCCATGACCGGGTATTACCCTCTTAATCCGGGAGTCTTCTTGCCGGTCATTCCAGGTGATGGAGTAAGGCTGTTACAGCCGCTCAAGTTGCATCCCATGATGGGCGTGGCTCAAATGTACACCGACAATGTATTCCGCACTCAGACCAATAGGAGGAGTGACTTTTTTACGACACTTTCGCCAGGCATGCAGGCTCAATTGCCATTCGGTGGAAGCCATGCTTTTCTGGTCGATTACCGCACTAATTTGCAGACTTACGCAAACACTCCGTCGAACGATGTCCAGGATCAAACGGCATCAGGAAGATTTATGCTTGATTTCCCAGGAGGCCTTAAGCTCGACCTGGCGGGCGAGCATAAGCTTGGGCATGATCCAAGAGGGACTGCGTTGGACACAGGGGCTGTAGAAATAAATAAATGGCAGGCGGATAGCTTCATGGGTCAAGCAGAGTATGTTGGGGCACAGTCCAGTATCAGGATGAACCTGCGGTCGACACGGCTGACATATCTGGCCAGTTCTGGTCAACGAGGCCTCATCCATAACCGATTATTCAATTATGCAGGGCTGACCTTTTCTCGTGATGCGTCTCCTAAAACATCTCTTCTAGCGAATTTCGGCGCTACACAACAGATTTATGATGAGAATAAAAATCTCGATAGTGTCATATATCAGATGAGTGGAGGGGCGAGGTGGAACATGAGCGAACTGACTTACGGGCAGATCCTGATCGGAGTACAACACTTGCAATTTCAAAACGCTCAGGTCACCCAGCCTCCTCCTGTGCTAAACCGGTTCACTAGGACTGAGAATTCCTATACCAACTTCTTTGTTATGGGAAACATGGTTTGGACACCGACGTCACTATTGACCATCAGTCTGCAGCCATACCGGACTGTCCAGCAGATTGCTGTGGCCACCTCGTTGTTCTTTGTTGCCACCGGGGCAAATTTGGGAGCCAGTCACAGGCTGACCGATAGCACCACGTTAACTCTCAATGTTGGAATAGAACGGGATGATTTTACGAATGCGTCCGGGGCAACCACCGGGACCGATAGGACCGACCTTTTGAAGAATGTTGCCGTAGGAGGCAAATATCATGCGGTCAAATGGTTAGGGCTAGGTTTCCAGTACATCTATGAGGATAGAGGTTCCACACAAGAGGCGTTTCAGTACCAAGCGAATAGCTTTATGGTTTCTGCCCAAACCCTGTTCTAAGATGGGAGCGGAGAAATGAATCAGGATACAGATCGTCGGCTTGGTCAGTCAGTCCATCGTGAGCTTGCTCAGTCAGTCAAAGTCGATAGCGCAGAGTCGATCATTGTCGATTATGGCCGCACATGCAAAGAACACGTCCGGCTAATTGGCGGATGCGGTGTAGTGCTAGCTGGAATTGCGTTCGCCTGGGCGTCCATGCAAACGTCCATCTTTCAGGCAAAAGCCACTGTGGTTATCGAGCGGGAAGGACCTGATGCCATTGAAAGAGAGAAGACCTACTATCAATCGGATGTGAGCCCAGAATACTTTCAGACCCAGTTTGAGCTGATGAAAGGCCGTCTTGTTCTGCAGCGCACGGCGCAGGTCCTTCACCTGTCCGATCAGCCGGAATACAGTCTTCCACAATCTGCCATGGAATCGATGTTTCTTAGCATGGTGCCTGCAGCTATCCGTGATGCCTGGGGAGCGAAAAAGGAAAAGGGCGGACTGTCCTTAGAAGAAGCTGAAGACAGGTTGCTTAGGCGGTTTGCTAAGAATGTGGAAATCGTGCCTATCCGTGGTGCAAGGCTTGCCCATATTTTTGCGTTATCTGAGGATCCTCAATTTGCCGCGCAGGTCGCTAATACGATGGCTTCAGTGTACATCGATCGCACCCATGAATTGAACGCTCAAACAAAAGAGAAATCCGCTCAGTGGTTGACCACCCACCTCGATAAGTTACGCGCAAAAGCTGAAGCATCACAGCACACGCTCTATGCATTTCGTCTAAAACACGGCTTACTGGGGACTCGGGATCGGCAAACAATGACCGCTCAGACAAACACGGAGTTGGATACGGAGCTCGTCAGGGCAGAAATGAGAAAAGCGGAAGCGCAGGCGCGTATTGAACAGCTACAATCGGTACTGCGTAACAAAGCCCATAAGAATGGAGCGATAGAAATAGATTGGTCAAGTTTGGACGCATCCACTGAAGTGTTGAGCTCGCCACTGATTCAAACGCTCCGAGCACAAGAGATCAGAGCATCAGGACAGGTCGCTGAATTGACGGATAAGTATGGTCCTCTTCATCCCCGGTTGGCTCGGGCCAATGCAGAGTTGTCAGACCTTCGTGAACGGATCCGACAAGAAGTTGAAAAGATCTTTGATTCGTTGAAACGTGAATATGATGCATCGCTTGGGCGGGTTCGTGCCATTAAAGAAGCAGCCGGGCATCACAGGCAAGAGAAAATAAAACTTGAGCAGGTTGATATCGAGTACGGGACTTTAGAGCGGGAGGCGGAAAGCAGCCAGCATTTGTTCGACTTATTCCTGAAGCAGGCGAAGGAGGCCGACATTTCGGCTGGGCTACGAAGTGCCAATGTCTATCTGGCTGACCCCGCGGTGCCAAGTAGTATAATTTTCAAGCCGAAAAAGGAGCTGAACACATTTATAGGCTTGCTGCTAGGGCTCCTGACTGGAGTAGCGTATGTAGTGGGTTTTAAGACTCGTGACCAGAGACTCAATGACCCAAGCGATCTAGAACGGTGGTTGCCGAGTACGTCCGTGTTAGGAGTCATGCCGGTGTTGTCAAAGGCGGAAGTGGCGAAGGGACGCCTGTTACTAGGGAGTCAGAGTTTGACTCCCGCGGCAGACAGCGTGCGAATCATCCTGACCAATATGCTTTTATCCAAAACCGGCGACTTACCTTCTTGCGTGCTCGTCACGAGTCCTGGAGAAGGTGAAGGCAAGACTACATTAGCTGTGAGTCTGGGTGCGGCGGAAGCTCAATTGGAAGACGCGCGTGTTCTTCTGATTAATGCGGATCTTCGAACCCGTAGTCCGCATGACATTTTTACACCGAAGGGAGCTGGAAATGAAGTCAAAGGGCTAACTGATTTCCTGAGGGGAAAAGCTAGTTTTGAAGAGATCATATACCCAACAGCAATGCCAAGTCTGTTCATGATTCCTGGCGGGGGGCATCAATGGAATACGACGGAATTACTTCAGTCTAAACGCATGAGGCAGCTTCTGCAACACTGCCGGGACGAAGGGTTTCATATAGTAATAGACGCTCCGCCTGTCCTGCCGGTTGCCGATGCACTGATCGTTGGATCCATGGTTGACGGAGTTTTACTGGTGGTTGGAGCTAGACAGACGACATCCGAGGCCTGTCGTCTTGCTGTTCAGCGTTTATCGCGATCAGGCGCAAGAATTCTGGGAATCGTTATGCAAAAATCAACTGTAAAAGACAGTCCCTACTTTTTTAACGTGTACGGCACGTACAAATACTGATGACACCGTCAAAGTGTGCGCGTATAACTTTCGTTTCAAATGGCATTTCTGCCGGAAAGGTAGGTGATTATGGAGAACACACTACGCACTATTTTGCGGCCTTCCCAGTAATGCGAACAAGCCCCGCGGCGTATTATCGATGGTTTGGATTACTTGGATAAAATATTGGGAATCGTATTCGGGAGTACCTGGCCCATCGTTGGCGCCAACTCCTGTCTGCGGCTGAGGAGAAATGCCGAGGCCGCAAGTAACTCACCGGCCTGCTTATAGAGTCATTAGCGAAGCCGTGTCAGATTGTACGGGGCGTGGTCTGGACATGAGAGATACTCTACGAGGGAGGCATGTGAAGTTGGATTGGTCCTTGTCAGCAACCTGTGAGTTACTTGGTGCTCGTCCAACATGAACAGCGTCCTTAAGCTTGGCCTGCAAAGGTGGAGTACCTGGCAGGACCGATCGGTAAATCGTCGTATCTTAGCGGCCATGGTCACGGTAGGGAGCTTCACGGCCCTGGTCAAGCTTGCCGCCGTCGCCAAGGACATGTCCATTGCTTACCGATTCGGTACGGGTGACGAATTAGATGCATTCTTAATCGCATTTCTTCTGCCGCAATTCGCCATGAATTTGATAGGGGGATCGTTAAATGCAGCGCTGATCCCCACCTACATTCAGGTACGCGAACAAGAGGGGCAGAGGGCAGCCCAACGCGTGTTGTCGAGCGTCATGATCTTGAGTGTCGGCTTACTTGTGGCACTGTCAGTCGTCTTGGCCCTCACCGCTTCGTACATCCTCCCTCTGGTGGCATCCGGGTTTACCGCCGAAAAGCTGGCGCTCACGCACTCACTGTACTATATGTTGTTGGCCACGCTGGTCTTGAGTGGGGTGGCCACAACCTGGGGTGCGATTCTGAACGCAGAGAACCGCTTTGCCTTGGCTGCCGTGGTGCCTATGGCCACCTCGATCATAACGATACTTTTCGTCGTGATTATGGCAAAACAATGGGGCAGCTACGCGCTTGTCGTAGGCGTCGTCGGTGGAGCGCTGATTGAAACCGGCATGCTGGGATGGGGGCTGATACGAGCAGGTGTCTCACTGGTTCCTCGGTGGTGCGGAACTTCTCCCGCCGTCAAGCAAGTATTAGGGCAATATGCGCCAATGGTCGCCGCTGCATTTTTAATGGGGGGTACAACCCTGGTGAGTCAGTCGATGGCTGCGATGCTTGATCCCGGCACGGTGTCCGCCTTGGCCTATGGGAACAAGGTCACGAATCTCGTTGTCGGGATCGGGGCGTTGGCGGTAAGCACTGCAGTCCTTCCCCATTTTTCCCGTATGGTCGCCGTGAAGGATTGGCAGGGTCTGCGGCACACGCTTAGCACCTATACCCGCATGCTGCTCGTCGTTAGTTTTCCTGTGACACTTGCTCTGATCTACTACTCCGAGCCTATGGTTGCAGTGTTTTTCCAGCGAGGAGCTTTCACAGAGGCAGATACCCACTTAGTGAGTCGGGTGCAGGCGATCATCTTGTTGCAAATCCCGCTGTATGTGGTGGGCATGCTGTTCGTGAGACTGATATCGGCATTGAAGGCCAACCAGGTGATGATGTGGGGCAACGTCATCAATCTCTTTGTGTGTATCGTTTTAAATTATGTCTTGATGCAGCGGTTCGGCGTGGTAGGCATCGCATTGGCGACAAGTCTGATGTATCTCATTTCGTGTTGTTTTCTAATGCTTGTCTCGCTGCGATTGATGAAGTGGAAGACCAGTGGAAGGGGATAGGGTCGTGCATACCACTCTGGTTATTTCGTGTCCTGGCCATGGCGGAGCACAACGAGTGATAATCCGTCATGGCAAACGACCGGGCTGAGGAAGGCCATTGCAAAATACCTTGTCCTATCCAGTCCAGGAGAAACAAAGCCCATGTTAACCAGAACGATTCAGGATTTGTTATCCGGCAAGGTATTGATACCTCTGATGCGCTTTCAACGAGCGATGCGGCCAGATCGTAGGCCGGTCGCGCGTTCATATAGAGAAGGCATGGAGTTCCGTCGTGCATCGCGCACTTGGAGCGAGGATCGGAAACGTGAGTGGATCCTGAATCGTCTTCGCTTCTCGGTGCGACGCGCATACAAAGAAACCTCCTATTATCAGGAACTGTTCAAGGGCATTGGATTCGATCCGTATGCGAACTTTGGTTTTGATGATTTTGCTCGCCTCCCGGTGCTTGAGAAAGGTGACATCCAGAGCGCTGGGCGGAGACTGGTTACAAGCACCGCTTCTCCTGCTCAGTTGAGAAAGGATTCGACGGGGGGGTCGACCGGAGTGCCCACAGAAATCTGGAGAGGCAGGGAGGAGGAAGGATGGCATGAGAGCGGCAGGGAGTATTTCCACCGACAGGTCGGTAGTCCTCCGGGCGCACGAATTGGATATCTTTGGGGGCATCATTTAGATCCGGTGGCGAGTGACGGTCTCCTCAACCGCTTGCTGGCATACGCATCCAATACTCGCTGGTTCGATTGCTTCCGATTGTCGCCGGATATTTTAGAGCGATACCATGAGGAGTTGGAGCGTTTCCGTCCTGCCTGCATCATCGCGTATGCGAGCGCCCTTGGCCATCTTGCCGAGCATATCCTGGAGAGAGGGTACAGGCCCAGCTATCCAACGCGCGGTTTCGTGACAGGTGCCGAAAAGCTGCTGCCGACTCACAGGAAGTTGATTGAAGAGGCGTTCGGCCGTCCCGTTCACGAACGCTACGGAGGCCGGGACGTGGGTGTGATGGGCTTTCAATTACTTCCGAACCACACGCACGATTTTACGATTGATTGGGCAAACAGCTTCATCGAGCCGGAGACCAATGGCCTGGACGCCGACATTCTTGTCACGAAACTCCACGCGGACGGAATGCCTATGATTCGGTACCGTATCGGTGATGTGGGTCTGTTTCCCAACGGGAGCGCACCCGGATACCCCAGTTTTATCCTGCGGGAAGTCTTGGGGCGCACCACGGACCGCATCTGGCTTCCCAACGGGAAATGGGTTCACGGACTCCATTTCCCGTTTTTCATGAGCAAATACCCCGTGCGAGAGTTCATGTTCCTCCAACGCCCTGATTATTCAGTCGAGCTCAAAATTGTGACTAAAACGAGCTTTACGGAGGAAAGTCAAAAACAGATGGAGGCAACGCTGGCGGCCAACCTCCCGGGACTGGATGTCAGAATTGCCATCGTCGACAAGATTCCCAAAACCAAAGCAGGTAAATGGAGACCCGTCGTAAGCGAAGTCAATTCTGATAGGAACGGCACCCTAGGATAACCTATTAGGAACTGAAGAGGCATTCGATCCGTGTGTGGCCCTCGTGGAGCTGCCGTTCCAGCACTGCGAGGGTGTGAACGGTGGAAACCAGGTTGCAAAAGCGTTGAACCGTGTGCCAGGCAGACTCGGATGGCGAGATGCTGAGAAGAGGCCATTCGGAAGAATCATCCCTGATGGCACAAAGGTACTGATCAGGCCGAATTGCGTGCTGCATGCTAGCAATAGAGGGCCATGGGGAACTCAGCCATTGATGAACTATTTCTGCCAAAAGAGCGAAGATTTTGTGAGCTAAGAGCTAAAGAAAATATCCGTTTTTCTCCGAGTCGCCATTCCTCTACCTCCAGAACACAAGGTTTCCAATAGTTTTAGTGAAAATTTAGCCGCTTGAGTTCTAACTCCAAGTGCAAACCTTAATAAAACTACTGAGTCACATCTGGAGACAGTTGCCTCTGCCTTTTCGGCAGCGTCTCTATAGCAGGCTTTTTAAACCGGGAGGACTGCCTGCTTCGTTAAGCTATCTGGCCAATTTCTACGAGGGTCATAACCATACCCACTTTGCCGGAAATTTATTGACCCTGAAAGAAGACTATTGGCAAAGCACTAAAGATACACAAGAGTTACTTTCCCAACGGTTTATCGAAATAGTAGACAATCTTGTCCTTAAAAATGGCGTGACCAAAACGACTCATTTTGGACGGCAAAAGGCCATCCTATCCACCGTATTTGGTGGAGGGAAGCCTATGTTTGAGCGCGAGGCAATCAGAGTACTGGATGTGCCGTCCTCAATCGGGATCGCAAGCCTCGACACGTACGACTTCCTCTCGCAGCGGTACAAGATAAGTTCGTACGTATTAGGGGACATCTGCTTTGAGCTTCTTTACGATAGAGATAGGGAATGCGTCTTTGACGATGCTGGAAATCTGCTGCAAGTCAGAAGGAATAATCGTTTCTTCAGTCTATATCGCCCCCACGCTTCAGGTGCTTTCTATAGCGTGTTTGCCGCTAGCGTGCTGGCACCATTAGGCTTCCATTCCAGGCTAGTGGCGAGAAGATATCCATTCATGCCGGGCAGCCGTAATGTCCCCATTGTGCTTCTACATCCTGAAGCGGAGCGACGCGTTAGCCAAGAGCTCTTCCGGTTGCAGAAAGTCGATGTTTTTTCACAAGTCGAGGGCGAGTTCGATTTAATCCTCTCGTTTAACTTGCTTCAGAAGAACTACTTCTCACAAGAGCAGATTAACGTGGCCATCGAAAGCTTGAAGAAGGCCTTGTCCGAGAACGGCCTGCTGATTGTGGGCAACGATGCATCATTCTGTGTTTCGAAGAAAATCGGGGGAAAACTCGTCGTCCTTGAGAGGAATGGTGAGTTCTGATGTGGGTGTGTGGATGGCTTGAATGAATGGTGAACCGTTGGGAACCACCGATCGAAGTGCGTCAGCGTGCTTGCGCTAGAATTCCTCCCAGTTTCCTGTGCTAGAAATCCTAGCCCTAAGTGTGTTTTTCATCTTTTCAGGTTCAACAGGGTTTGTGGCGGAACCAATACGTCATTCAGCTGCTGACTTTGGCAGGTAAATGGCGACTCGTGTAAGTGAATTCAATCCTTCAGCCTGTTGACCCATCGGATCAGATGACCCCCAGGCTATGTCTGTTTGGCTTGGATCTTCAACCGGTTAGGAATTAGAACTATTGCCATTGCAACTCACTCATAGTATCGGTATCGCCAAGGAACCATGCGAATAACTCTCGTTACCGGGACACTTGGGAGCGGTGGAGCTGAACGGGTGCTATCCCTTATGGCGAACTATTGGGCCATACGAAGCCATGATATAACTCTCATCACTATAAGTGGCATAGCCGAAGACTGGTATAAGCTTCATTCCAATGTCGTACGCTTAGGATTGAATCTCGATGTCCCCTCATCACATTTCGGTCAAGCCATCTATTGGAATGCGCGACGAGTTATCCAACTGCGGCGTGCGCTAAGAAGATCACGGCCTAATGTAGTAATCAGTTTCCTTGGTACCACTAATGTGTTGACGCTCATGGCAAGCTGGGGTCTTGGCCTCCCTATCATCGTGTCAGAACGAAATGACCCCTCCCAGTATCACATCGGTCGCGTCTGGGAGGGATTGCGCGCGATGCTGTATCGACGTGCCGACGCCGTTGTCGTGCAAACATTATCCGTAGGCCATTGGTGTAGTAAGCTTATAGGGGGAAAGGCTATTCATGTGATCCCGAACCCTGTAAATCCTGAGTTGAACGGATCTGTAAAGCTTTTGAATCGTCAAGGTTCCGGTCACACTGTCGTTGCGGTGGGGCGATTGGGACGACAAAAGGGATTCGATCTCTTGATTCAGGCGTTTGCGCGCTGTGCAGCGAAGCATGTCGATTGGTCTCTGGCCATTATTGGCGAGGGTCGAGAGCGTACAACATTGGAGGCACTCGTCGCGACCATCGGTATCGCAGATCGGGTCAGTTTGCCCGGGAGGGTTAGAGACTCTTTCCCCATTCTGAGAGGAGCAGACCTGTTTGTGCTGTCTTCCAGGTATGAGGGGTTCCCCAACGTACTGTTGGAGGCGATGGCCTGCGGGTTGCCTGTAATTGCGGCAGATTGTCCAAGTGGGCCAAGGGACATCATTAGCGATGGAGTGGATGGTGTGCTGGTCCCCCCCAGCGATGTCGATGCCTTGGCCGCAGCCATGGATCGTTTGATGACCGATGAAGTAGAGCGTCAACGCCTTGGGGCGAAAGCGTTAGAGGTGACTGAACGGTTCAGCATCGACAAAATTATGGAGAAGTGGGGTGAAGTACTTTTTAGTCTCTCTTCTGGCAAGCTGAAAGCGAATCCTTCTAGAGCTAGTGTGAAAGAGCGGCGATCAGAAATGAATCCCTGACAATCTCTGTCCTTCCTGCACCACGGAGTTTTCGTGATGTAATGCATTGTATGACATCTAGTGTGAGAGGGGTTCCTCCATGCTGCAGGCACAGTCAGAGTGCTAGGCCAAGCCAAGACTCTATATATGGAGTTTCTAGAATTAGAAAAATGGTCTCACCTCCTCTGATAAGCCAGGCATCGATGAAAAGTTTTCATGACAAGGTATAGGGTGAACTCTCCGCAGGTAGTTAGACGTAGAATATATATTATTTTCTCAAATACCTCTCAAGGACCTCCCCGCATAAGACCGTGCGATGGTAGCGGACATGCATGGCAAGTCCCAGCAGCCAGCGAGAGAAGGGATGATAAATCATGAAGATTTGCTTTCTCGTTCGTTCCCTGCACTTAGGCGGCATGGAACGGCAACTCGCTGTCCGTTCGAAAGGGCTGCTCCAACGAGGGCATGATGTTGTGATCCTGGTTTTCTACTCGGGAGGACCATTAGAGAAGGAATTAGAGGAGGCCGGGGTCCGGATCCGATCGTTGCATAAATGGGGGCGGTGGGACATCTTTCGCTTTCTTTTTCGATTAACCCACATTTTGCGGAAAGAACGTCCGGATATCTTGCATAGCTATCTCTTCGATCCGAACCTCGTGACCGTGATCCTGAAGCCATTTTTCCCCACGACAAAAGTGGTCTGGGGAATTGCCAGCTCCTACCTGGATTCTAATCATTCCGATTGGCTTGCCAGTGTCAGCCTTGAGCTGGGACGTTGGCTTTCAAGATTTCCCGATGCCATCATTTCGAATTCTCAGGCTGGGCGTGAACACCATCTGTCTTTGGGTTATCCAGCGGAGAAGATAGTAGTCATTCGAAATGGGATCGACACGGAATGGTTCCGTCCCGATCCTGAAGCGCGAGGCCGGATACGATCGGAATGGGGCATCACCGAACATGAGAAGCTCATTGGTCTCGTAGGACGGTTGGATCCCGTGAAGGATCACCCAATCTTTCTTGAGGCCGCCGCGGTACTGGCGAAGAAACGGAGGGATACGCGATTCGTGTGTGTCGGGGGCGGACCTGATGAGTATCGAACGAAGCTCCAGATGCTGGCAAAGAGCCTTGGTTTGGAGGAACGCCTGCAGTGGGTCGAAAGCCGCGAAGACATGCCCGATGTCTACAATGCCTTGGATATTGCCGTCAACAGTTCTTATGGCGAAGGACTTTCCAACGTGATTGGTGAGGCGATGGCCTGCGGAGTGCCTTGTGTGGTAACAAACGTCGGTGATTCGGCACGGGTGGTGGGAGATTTTGGCGAGGTGGTGCCACCTAAAAATCCAGTAGCTTTAGCGGATGCCATCCAAAGATTGCTGAACCAAAAAACGTACGATCCGACTCAGATTCGCCGGCGGATCGTGGACGAATTATCGGTTAATAGCCTGGTGACCAATACTGAGCATGTACTGAGCGCGTTGCTCAAGGGTTCGGCGTCGAATGTTATGGGCAACCTCTCGGAGCACTAAAGACTTGCTGAATGATTGCTGCCGGTGACGGATTTCACTGTGGCAGCCAAACGCGACAGCGATGACGACGGCAGGCAAGACATTCTGACTTTTGTGGACTAGGAGGACAACCAAGACCAAGCATGACAGCTCTAGGACGTTGGGGGGATGCCAATTTCATCCACACATTGGCAGAGAGAGTAACGTTTTTGTTGATAGCCGAACCGACAAAGACCACTCGTAATTGTCGGCGCTGGTTCTGTGGAAGCACTGATTGCTCAGAGGGATGGTGTCTCAGTGAGTCTACAGTCTGTATCAGTGCTGTCCCACCGTTGAAGAAAATAGCAATTTGTATCTCGTAGTCGGCACCAGGTTGAGAAACTGCGAACACCAAGCCAATTAACGTGTTCCGTCCATTGATGACACAAACGTTGGGACACTACTAAGTCTGTATATAAACTTTTCAGCTTGCAGAAGTTTTTTGAATTAACCAGACCCATGACCGAGGTGCCTCAATGATTGGTACTCATTACAGTAAACTGCTGGTCATAACGGCTGTGGCTTTGTTCTTCACAGGTGTATCAGACTATATCAACTTTCCCACCATGAATCATAGTCAGTCAGCCCCCATGTTCTGGCTGATCGGGTTGGGCGTGCTGTCACTGCCCTTGGCGATATGGCAATGGTTGAGATTAAACACCCTCAAATCCCCGCTCATTGTCTGGTGTTTCGGGTACGCGCTGGTGACTGTAACATGGTTTTTTGTATCCTCAGAGCCTGACATGGCATGGCAGGAAGTGCGATGGCGCGTTCTTACCATTTTCGAGTTGCTCATGTTTCTAGTGCTGTTCGCGCAGCCGAACGCGGCCAGATTAGCGAGACAGGCGCTTGTGGTCTGTGTGCTTGTCGGGGTTGTGCTCAACATTTATGAACTCTTCGTTCCCATGTCCTTTAGCCAGGTTCTTGGCCGCTCAGCCGGGCTGTACATGAACCCCAATCAAGCCGGGCAAGCCTTGGTCATGGGGTTGATCTTCAGCCTCTCCGTCTTATCCACTAGGTTGCAGGCTCCCTTCATTCTGCTGACGGGGATAGGGATATTTACGACCTTCTCCCGCAGCGCCATTCTGCAGTGGGTGATAGTCGTCGTGAGTTGGATGCTCATGCGCAGGGTTCGTCTGAGAGACTTTTTCCTGCCGGTCGCTGTGAGCCTTTTGCTCGTGGCCTTTCTTTTACTACCACGGTGGGACCAGTTCCTCACGACGTTAAGCAGTTCCGGGGTGATCAATAAGGACGTGGAGGAGCGCTTGGATTGGTTCACGGATCCATCCGGCGTAGACGATTATTCGAGCTGGGAACGAGCGTATCTGACGAGGCAAGCCTGGGATAAGACTGCAGAGCACCCAATTCTCGGGAGCGGGACCGGATTCTCTCGTAAGATGGCCATAGGAACGCATAACCAATATTTAAGGTTTATGCAAGAGCATGGTCTCCTGGGCGCAGCGATCCTACCCCTCCTTGTCTTGGCAGTAACATGGGGTGCGCGCGGAGAGGCTAGAGGCCTGGCCATTCTCTTTGGCTGTACCGTGATGTTGCAAGGCTTCTTTTCACACGACCTCTTGAATCAATCGGAGGTTCTCATGCTGTTCGCCCTAATGGCCGTCATGTCATTGACAAGTCGCGAGAGTGAAATAAAAAATAGGCAAGCCATGGCCACTCCAGAGGTAAGCCGACCAAGGGGCTTCGCGAAGACCTAACGATCTTCCTAATCTTATCTTTGACCTTCCCTGATTTCATGGACACCCGGTTAAGCCACCGCCGTTCTCGCTTCGAACTCGGCCGGGGAATAGTAGCCGAGTGTGGAGTGACGACGCAGCCGATTATAGAACACTTCGATGTACTCAAAGATGTCCTGTGTCGCCT